>JAGANI010000001.1 GCA_017624285.1 Clostridia bacterium | reverse complement strand
CTTATAAAGAAGCAATGAATGCAATGCACATGGGATTTACCCGTTATTTAAAGTGTCCGAATTGCAACAAACGTACTTGGTGCAAAAAAGTAATAAAGAAATAAGATTTCAAATTGAGAGAGCGTCAAATTCCAATTTATCGAGTTGATATTTTTTGTGGAAAATTTTCAAAAGTGTAGCGCGCTATACTTTCAAAAGAAAGTCGTGTGTTTTGCAAAGCAAAAAGTAAAGGATAGCAAAATTTTGCTATCCTTTTATAATGTCTAAAAAACCCTATGAGTGACGCACCTAACCATCGGCTTTTATTTTGCAAAGTTTTTTATTATAAGCTAAATTATAATATTATTAGACAGTAAGTTTACGGCATCTTTTGCAATGGTAGAAGCTTCTTCTAAACAACCGCTTGCAGTTGCAATAAAATAAGTACCAATAATTAAACCGATACCCAAAAGCACAGCCACAAGAACACGCCACGGTGATACTGGCGCTTTGCCCTTAGTTTTACCAGTTACGCCGTTGGTCATAAAACCGTACATCTTTTTGCCATACTTGTAACTACCGATATATACGGGAACCATAACGTATTTGTACGTAACGTTTGAGTGTGTGGTTGATACGTTAAGATAAGAAACAACGTCGTAGTGATATTGGGATAAAATTAATCTTCTAAGATTGCCGTCGATAACCCCTTTTGCCTCGTTCCAACAAGGCTCAACTGCTTTATCGCTTGAATACGCCATATAACCTAGAAGGAATTTATCCTCGTAAACTTTGTTGTTTTGGGCAGAATACCCGCCTAATGAAGAAATTTGTTTTTGGGTAAACCTTTCTGATGCAGAAATGGTTACGTCGTCAAAGAAATGCTCGTACACGCCGTGAATATGATGCCAAACTATGTAAGTTTCGGTACGGCGATTTTTGCCAGAGCCAACCGTCCTAGTATGACGAACACCTATCCTACCCTCGTAAGTAGAATACGTATTGCTATCAAAAGTATAACAAGGCATGTAAACGCCTTTAAGATCGTTTGGGGAAATCTTCTTTTTAAAATCGCTCGGGGCAAATAACTTTCTCTTTGCCCAAGCCTTTAAATTGTCCGTCGCTTTTGAGTTAGAAATCATAAACGGTACAACAACGTTTGGTTTAACACCGGGAAGCTCGTCAGAAGAGATGACGTGTGCAGTTCCACAAAAGGGACATAAGCTAGCAGTTTCGCCCTTAGATAAAACTATTTTAGCGTTACAGTTTTCGCAAATATAAACTTTAGCCGTGCTATCCCACGTTTGATTGACGCCGATTGCGTTGTTCAAGCTAATTTCTTGATAATTAGAATCCTGCTCAAAACCAATTTCAGAATCACAATACTCACAATAAAGTTTCTGCGTTTCTGGATTAAATTTTAAGTTGTTACCACAGTTAGGACACTTTGTGTTGTTAAAGTTAACTTCGATTTCCTGTTCTACAGAAAAATTATTTGCGTTATTTTCATCCATAATACACCTATAAACCTAAACAGTATAAAAAGCCAAAAAAGCACAAGCCCCCGCTTTTAGGCGGGGGTGGTGGAATTAGTCAATGTCGTTGAGTTCTTCAAGCATCTTATCAAGGTCAGCACCGTGAACGTTTGCAGCTTCACCAACGGTTTCGCCGTGGGCAAGCGCACAACCTAAACAATGCATACCATAAGACATTAAAATTTCACCTGCGTTGGGGTTGATTTCGAGCGCATCGAAAATCTTTGTGTTTGCAGTAATCTTCTTTTCCATAATTACACTCCTTAATTTATATATGTTTTATTATTGTTTTTATTGCCGATGGGAGCGCTTTTAAACGGTAATATGCAAAAATACCGCATAACGTACCCTATCGTTTTAATTTTTTAATTAAAGTTTGTTGCCACACTCTGGACAGAATTTTGCGTTTGCATCTACCTTAGCGCCACACTCTGTACAGAACTTATTTACCGGCATTTTACCACCGCACTCCGAACAAAACTTTGCGCCAGCGCTAACGCTTGCGCCACATATAGGACAGGTTTTAGCGCCCGCTGG
Organism: Clostridia bacterium; assembly: GCA_017624285.1. GTDB lineage: Bacteria > Bacillota > Clostridia > Christensenellales > Borkfalkiaceae > UBA11475. The sequence goes on along the minus strand of JAGANI010000001.1, from coordinate 29,855 downwards.
AGCGCTTTGAACGGCTTCCTTTTTAGGCTCACTCTTTAATGCATCGGCAAAAATTTGACCAACGCCAGCGCCTGCGCCAATACCCACGCCTGCGCCCATAAACGCACCGCCCATACCTTCGTTTTTAGCAGCGTTGCGCATAGCCTCCGCAGCGGAAACCTTCATCATAACGTCGGTAGAATCTGCCAAAATGCCATAACCGCTTCTCTCGTCGATCTTCTTTTCAACTTCTTGCGGGAGGGAAATATTTTCGATTAATAAGCTTACTAAAACTAAACCGATTTCCTTAAACTTAGTTTGAACGTTGCGCTTAACAATTTCGTTAAACTCTAACGTGTTGCCAGCCATATCTAAAATAGATACTTTGCTTTCACCAATAGCGTCAGCAATATAAGAAACTACTAAAGTTTTAAGCCAGCCAGTAATATCTTCTGTATTAAAAGATGAATTAGTGCCAAAAAGCTCTTTTAAGAAAACCTCTACGTTATCAACCTTAAATGAATACGAGCCAAAACCCCTAACCCTAACCATGCCAAACTCAGGATCACGCACGATAATGGGGTTGGAAGTCCCCCACTTCATATTAGTAAATTGTTTGGTATTTACGTAGTAAACGTCGCAAGTAATCGGGTTTTGGAAGCCGTATCTCCAACCTGCAAGCTTTGAAAGTATCGGAAAAATCTCCGTACCTAAATTATAAGTACCTGCAGGGAAAATATCACAAATTTGACCTTTATGTACAAAAACTGCTTCTTGCGATTCCCTAACTATTAATTTTGATTTATTATTTAACTCCCTACCTGCTTTTTCTAACGGGTATTTGTAAACGAGCGTATTTTTACTATCATCAGACCACTCTATAATCTTAGAGAATAATGCCATATAAAAACCCCCCTTTAATAATAATTATTTGCACAGTAAAATACTTGCAAAGTATTTACCCGATTATTATACAATATTTTCAGTTTATTTGCAATATTTATAAAAGATTTTTTAAAATTTCGTTTTACTTTTTTTATTTTTATTGCTATACTATAAATGTACTTGCAGGTGTAATTTAATGGTAAAATGGCTGCTTCCCAAGCAGCATTCGAGGGTTCGATTCCCTTCACCTGCTCCATTATGCGGATATGGCGGAACTGGCAGACGCGTAGGTCTCAGACTCCTATGGGAAACCGTGCAAGTTCAAATCTTGTTATCCGCACCATAAAACAACTTAAACCGCCTAAGGTCGTTTTTAAGTTAAATCGTCGCAAGTTTATTGCGACTTTTTTTATTTTTTACTTGAAATATCTTTTAATATATGCTTTAATAATGCTATAAACCTTTTAAGGAGCGTACTTATGTTAAAACTTTACGGCGATGGTATACACGACGATACGCTTGCTATACAAGAACTATTAGACGGGGGGACGGGGGTCGTTATTTTACCCGAACCTGAAAAATTTTATCTAATTTCTAAACCGTTAGAAATATCTTCTAACACGACGTTAAAATTACCCCGTTATGCCACTATTAGGCTTAAAGATGGTAGCAACTGCGTTATGCTTACTAACAAAAAGACGCCTTGCAAAAAAAGACGTTTAGACGATAGCCACGCCACCCGCTTTTTTAACTTTATAAATTCTTACGTGGATGATTATTCACCAGAAGCTATATGTGAAAATATCACCGTAGAAGGCGGTATTTGGGACGCAAACAACTTAAACCAACAACCCAACCCCATACAAACCCGCGACGAAAGCATTAAAGAGTATTTTGGTTATACTATGCTTTTTTACGCCGTTAAAAACTTAAATATTACTTCCCTAACCTATAAAGACGTAATAAACTATTGTGTATGTATGGATTACGTTGACGGTTTTACCGTAAACAACATCACTTTTGATTTTAACGGGGGCAATCCTCACCGCATTAATATGGACGGTATACACTTAAACGGCAACTGCCACAACGGTGTTATAACCAACCTGCAAGGCGCTTGCTTTGACGATTTAGTTGCTTTAAATGCTGAAGAAGGTTCTAGAGGTCCTATCACTAATATTAAAATTAACGGTATCTACGCCGAGGGTTGCCACAGCGCGGTTAGATTTTTAACGGTAAACCAAGCAGTTAAAAACATCACGGTTGAAAACGTTTACGGCACTTTTTACCAGTATTGTATAGGTTTTTCTAAACACTATAAAGGTGAAACCACTGGGTATTACGAAAACATTAATATCAAAAACCTTTTTGCAACCAAAGCTTACCGCCACCCTTACTTATACAAATGGTTTGATAGTTACGTTTATCCTTACGTTTGGATTGCTGATGAAATTAATATCCACGACTTAACTATCGACGGCATACGTCGTATGGAGTGGAATAACAACGTTTGTACGATATACGTTGGTAAAGATTCTTGCGTAAATAAGTTTACTATTAACGACGCCGTTACCGAAAACTTTACTTCCCACCCCATGCCTTTTATAGTAAACGACGGCACTATTAAACTTATAAAACTATCTAACGTAGCCGTAAAAGGTGATGAGGTATTGATAAATAACAACGTGATAAACAGTTTAATAATGTAATAAAAAACAAAAACGCCCCCACACGGGGGCTTTTTTATTTATATAAGTTCGTCGTAAAAATATGGGCGTGAATACGCAACCTTGCCGTTTTCGTCATAGACGGTTTTCTGTATATATGCCTAAACGGGTCGTCGCTAAACTTTTTTACTAAACGTATAGCTAGTATAGCTTGCCCACAACGTCCACTCGTCGATTAGTGGCGCATTGCTTGAATTATCGCACCCGTCTATACGTAAACGTGGCTCGGCTAGTTCTTCGATAACGTCTAACTTGCCGTCGATATAATTAGATAACCTATCCTTTACCGTATAAAAACGTTGCGTTAAACCACCGTAACGATAGTCGTTAAACTCCCACCCTTGTGGTTTATTAAATTGCATCCAAGCATCATAATGTGCGTTACGTAATGCTTGCAATCTTTTTAAAATTTCGTCACACTCTAAAACAAGGGTTTTAAGCGTATCATAATCTTTTTTATCGTAAGCATCTTTAGCCCTTATACCAAAATCGGCTTTAAGTTCTAATAAGTGCGAAAGTTTTGTTATCATTTGATATTGCGCTTTAAATATGTCGTTTTTAGGGGATGACGCCTGCAAAGTTTTTGTCGTATTGACGTAATAGTCTTTAAGGTTTAAATTTTCAAAATGCTTGTCGGCAAAACCCAACAACGGGTCGTTAAAAGCAAGTATATTTGTCAACGAAAACTTTTGACCGTCTGGGTGTTCTGGGAGTTCTGTAAGCATAATCGTGTCGTAATCTTCTTGACAAGCGTACCTAAAACAACGTTTAAGCGAATTTTCGTCATAATAGCCAAGGTAATCGTAATCGGCATACCAAGCAAGGCCGGCAAGTGATAAAAAGTACGGTATACCCCAAATGGTTGCAACAATTTCTTGAAGTTTAGTGTCTTTGCACGCATCAAGCGCTGGGTAAGTATAATCAAACGAGCGTGAAAACAATGGACAATACGAACTCCAGCACCATACACCACCTGCCCAAATAGGCTCTTGGTTGAAAATATCACGGTGTTTATTTATATTTGTGGCATAAAAGTCGTATTCATATCTATAATAATCCCAAAACACAGGGGTTACGTCTTGTGGGATTTTAGATTTTACTTCATCACTAAACTCTACACGGGTATCATACTCACGATAGTTAGGCAAACCTTTACCTGCCAAACGGAAGAACATATCGCTCCAAATCATAGGTTTAAGGTTGTATTTGTTTGCAATTTCTTTCACCTTATTGATATGTTCAAAATATATATCTTGTTGCTTGCGATAGCCGTATTTATCCAAATAATTGCCCCTACCAAGGTCGTGGGTTTCGTCCATACCAACGTGAACGCGTTTTGTAGTGAAACACTCTGCCACGGTTTTAAGCATATCGTCAATTAAATCATACGTTTCGTCAGTACCTGCCAAAAGCACCCTTTCGGTATCCCTGTGGCTTGCAGTTATCGACTGGCGCAAATAGTGTTGTAAATGCCCTAAAACTTGTATGCAAGGGATAAGTTCGATACCAAGTGCCAAAGCATAACCATCGAGTTCTTTAAGTTCTTGTTTTGTATAACGACCACGCATATGCCCAAAATAAGGTCTGTTTTCTATCTCATACGTGTCTTCCGTATAAAGCATATACGTGCTTAGCCCCATAAGTGCCATACAACGCAACATAGTTTTTACGCTGCTTACCTTTAATACGTTACCTGATGAAACGTCTGCCATAGCACCATTTTTAGAAAAGAGTGGGGTTTGGGTTATTTGTTTTTTAGTTATACCGTCTTTAACCCAACCTAAAAGTGTAGCAAGCCCACGAAAGAACCTTGCTTTGCCATCGCCATAAGTTATAATTGCATTATTGCCGTCTAAACACACTTTAACAATACGATTATCTACTTTAAAAACGTCTACCGTTAAATCTGCGTCGCTATCTACAATAGTAAAACCAAGGTCGGTTGAAACCATATTAATACCGGTCAATAAATCATCAGCATTATTAAAACAAATCTTCATAAAAATACCCCTAGGTTAAATTAATCAAATTTTAGCACTAAAAAATACCCCTGTCAATAACAAATTTAAAAAACACCCTTGCGGGTGTCTTTTATTATTAAATTTTGCCTTCACCAGACGGTGCTTTTAATTCCTTATCAAACCCAACTGGGTGCTGATATTTAGGGAAAGAATTTTCGTCAAAATAGAACGGTTGTATGCAAAAACATCTAGGCGCGCATTGATTAGACGGATTTTCGTCTTTTAAAACGTGATAAACACACCATAATTCACTATTATCGGGCGATTTAAAAAATGATGCATGACCTGGGCCAAACACACCGTTACCATGCGTAAACACAGGTTTATTGTGTTTTACCCAACTATTTTTATCACACATATCGCCACCGACGTATTCTAACACGGCTAAGCAATAATCTTTTGACCAACAACCGTTGCCAGAATAAATTATATAAAGCCTACCGTCTTTTTCCACAAAAAACGGACCTTCGTTAATAGCCCAACCCTTGCCGTACGGGGGAACTAATTCCCAATCGTATTCAGCCTTAGCAATTACTGCTGACTTTTCACCAGGGGTGTAAGGATTTTTAAGTTCGGTAATAACTAAAACTTGACCATCTGGTTTTTGAACCTTAGAACAGCACATATATTGCTTGCCGTTTTTATCAGTATAAACGGTGGGGTCAATAGAAAACTCGTCCATGAAAGGTCTACCCTTATACTCCCACTCCCCAAACGGGTCATCAGTTTTAGAACCAAGCACAAAGATGCGGGGACACCAACCGTCAGGGATAATCATAGCGCTAGTATATATATACCACCTACCGTCGGGTGCTTTATGCATTTCAGGCGCCCAAAAACTGTTGTAGTTGCCATCGTTATTATCGGAAGTATAAACTATTTTACTTTCGCTTTTTAAAATATCAAAAGCTGTTTTGCTACGAAAAATTTCAACCTTATTATAATTAGTGTGAAGCGCGTAATAATAACCCGTTACAGGGTCATACGTCATAAATGGGTCTGGTGCATCCTTATCAAGCAAGGGGTTACGGTAGTAATTCATAAAACACTCCTTTTGTTTTTTATAATTATACCAACCTCTTTTTTAGCAGTCAAGTGGTTTTAAATTTTTCTAATGAGAATAAAACTAGTTATCGATAAAGTTTTTTACGTCTAAAACAACGTCTTTGGCTTCTGGTATAGGAAACAACGGATAACCGTGATTTAAACCTTTACCAACGACAAAACGGTGGGGTACGTTATCGTCAATTAATCTATTTTTAAGCCTGACAATATCGGGATAAAAAAGTTCACGCTCGCCAGTAGTTAAATAAATAGGACAAAGATTTTTTAAGTTGCCGTATAGTGGACTGACGGTATAGTCTTTTATAAAAGTATCCCCTGCCCACGCTTGACCGATAACCTTTAGCCCGGTAATAGAAAGCGTAGGGTCGGCTTTATCAAACTTAACGGCTTCTTTATTATCCATAGATAAATCTACCCAAGGTGAAAACAGAATTAATTTTTCAGGCAACGCAAGATGGTTTTCGTTTGAATACTGGCAAAAAGAAAGCGCCAATCCCCCACCAGCACTATCGCCAGCCATAAAAACGCGTTGACCGTTATACAAATTATATAGGCGCGATATAAAATAAAACGCCTGCTTTTTAGTAAACTCTGGCGCAAGTGGATATAGTGGCATAACCACCTTAAAATTTAGCGTTTTTGAAAGCCTATCGCATATTATAAAATGGTATCTTGACGGACGTCTAATAAATCCACCGCCGTGTATATAAATAAGCGTTGCTTGTGGCGAAGTTGTATTTACAAAAGAATACACGTCGCAACCCAAAAACTTGGTTTTAGCAAGTTTTGACGATAATTTTACCTTTGGTATTTTAAATTGCTTGGCGTTTTCTACACGCCTTTCGGCAAGATATTCTTTAATACGCTTTTCGTCCCTTAACGCCTTTTTATCGGGTTGGGTTTTTAGATATAATTCTGAAAAAGTAGCCATAGCAGAGCGTCCGTAAAACACGTAAGAATATACCTTTACCCCAACTATAAGCATTATATTAACGGCAAAAAATACCGTAAGTACTAAAAAAAACGTTTGCATATAAACCTCCACCCATTTTTTACCCAAACGAGTGGGGTTTTATACCCTTTTTTGCACAAAAAAACGGACACGTGGTCCGTTTTTAACGACTTTTATAAAATATTTAATCCAGGTAAAATTTCTTTTTTAACGTCGTCTACTTTGATATATACGCTTATCGCGGACGGGTTATAAACCTTAGTTAAATCTGCTGAAAATTTTAACGACCTCTGTGCGGTAACGTACTCGTAAATTTCGCCGTTGGTAGCATACCAGTAATCGGGTTTGTTGGTAAAAAACTTAATGTTATCTTCAAAAGTTTGCCAGTCTTCTTCCGTATTAAACTCGTAAGAATGTCCCCAAACGTAAATTATATAGCCCCTCCATTTAACGGCGTCAAACTTATCTATAAACGCGCCTAAGTTTTTATGATGGCAAGTAGTAGCCCACTCTAAAAAATCGGACGGGATCATGGTAAAATCGCTTTTAGTGGTGCGGGCGTAATCTATGCCAGCCGATTTTGCTATGCTTTTAACCTTATCACTAAAAGTGCCAAATGGGTACGCCATACCGTTTATAACTTTACCAGTCATTTCTTCTAAAGCGATACGGTCGTTGAAAATTTCAGCAAACACGACTGAATCCGGCAAGGTTTCTAGCCAAGGGTGTGTAACGGCGTGGACGGCAATTTCCATACCGCTATCGGAAAGCTTTTTAACCTGCTCTTTAGAAATATAGCCATCTTTGCCGATATTGGAACTGTTTAAATTAAAAGTGCCTTTGCAATTATACTTTAAAAAAAGTTCAGCAAGGCGAATATCGTTTATCTTGCCGTCATCGTAAGAAAACGTTAGAACGTGATCTGCACCATTTTTGAATACGTTTAAGCTTATCTTTTTCATAAAAACCACCTCGCATTAAATTTTAACACTTAAAAAAACGCCTGTCAAGACCTTTATAAATTTTACAACACTTTTATATAAAGGTTGAAATTATCTTTTTAAAGTGCTAAAATAAAATTATGAAGATTACTAAAACCAACGCTATGCGTACGCTTGAATTTAATAATATACCGTATAGGACTTCTTGCTACGAAGTTGACGAATCCGACTTATCAGGCGTACACGGCGCAAAAATGCTTGGCATCGAGCCTGATATAATGTTTAAAACGCTGGTTACCCGTACCGACAAAAACGAGTTTAGAGTGTTTTTAATACCGGTAGATAAAGAATTGGACCTTAAAAAATGCGCGGTATGCTCTGGCGATAAACGTGTGGAAATGATTGCCGTTAAAGAACTTTTACCCATAACCGGTTACATTAGGGGTGGATGTTCACCCATCGGGATGAAAAAGCAGTTTAAAACCTATATTGACGAAACGGTAATCTTGTTTGATGAAATTTATATTTCTGCAGGTACGCGTGGTGTACAAATAATAATAAACCCACAGCATTTAATAGACTTTTTGGGCGCTAAAATTTGCGACCTTGTTAAAGATTAGGAGGATTTATGCAAAACTTTTTTATAGTTGTTGATATGCAAAACGACTTTATTGACGGTGTTTTAGGCACAAAAGAAGCGCAAAGTATCGTTGAAAATGTCGTTAAAAGAACACAACAAGCCGTTTACGACGGTGATAATATAATCTTTACACGCGACACCCATTTTGAAGATTATCTATCCACTAAAGAAGGGGAGTTTTTACCCGTACCCCACTGCGTAAAAGGCACTGACGGCTGGCAAATAATTAGCGCGCTTAAGCGTTTTGAACTTAACCATATGGTTATTGATAAAGAAACTTTTGGTAGCGTAACACTAGCAAAAATAATTGGCGAGGCAGATAAAATCGACCCCGTTGGCAGGGTAACCTTGGTTGGCGTATGCACGGATATATGCGTAATATCTAACGCCATGCTTATAAAAGCAACTATCCCGAACGCCGATATCAGGGTTGATGCAAGCTGTACGGCAGGCGTTACGCCTAATAGCCATCTTAATGCGCTTAACGCATTAAAAACATGCCATATCGTTATCGAAAACGAAGATTAATTTATAACAAAACTTTAAATTAAACAAATAAAAATTTAACGTAGATGTAGTAACTACTTAAAACACAAGTCATTCTGAGCAAAACTTGTTTTGCGTGAGAATCCCCTACATTAGAAAATCACACGGGGGATTGTCACGTCGCTATCGCTCCTCACAATGACGTAACACACTTGTCATTCTGAGCAGGGCAACGCCTTGCGTGAGAATCCCCTACCACTTGTCATTCTGAGAAAGCCTTTTGGCTTTCGTGAGAATCTCCTACCTTAGAAAAACACACGGGGGATTGTCACGTCGCTAACACTTATCACAATGACGGTCATAAATGGGGGATTGTTACACTCGTTACCACTTATCACAATGACAGGTTTGTTTTTATTGTCATTCTGAGCGTAGCGTGAGAATCCCCTACATTAGAAAATCACACGGGGGATTGTCACGTCGCTATCGCTCCTCACAATGACGTAACACACTTGTCATTCTGAGCAAGGCAACGCCTTGCGTGAGAATCCCCTACCTTGGTAAATTATACGGGGGATTATTACGTCAATTTCGTTCCTCATAATGACGGTAAAAGCGGGGGATTGTCACGTCGCTAACACTTATCACAATGACAGGTAGTTCTTAAATTAAAAAAACATATTTAACATTAAAACTTTTTATATAAAAAAGGCTTGCCGTAGCAAGCCTTTTTTGATTATTTTTAGTTATATTGCAGTATTGCGCCGTTTATAAGCATTACAACTTGTTTTTAAGGATTAGAAACAAGTCGTGCTAGGCTCGCTTTGTGTTGTGGACGAAATAGACCGTCTGGTCTATTAAAGATCACAATGCAAAAGCAGTTAACGACGCACAACGCCGTTTATAAGCCTTAAAAAATTATACTGCACCTTGCGCCTTCATAGCATCAGCAACCTTTAAGAAGCCTGCAATATTTGCGCCAGCCATATAGTTGCCTTCCATGCCGTATTCTTTTGAATAAGTATCACAAGCCGTAAAGATATCTTTCATGATAGATTTAAGCTTAGCGTCAACTTCTTCAGCAGTCCAGCTATATCTCATAGAGTTTTGGCACATTTCTAAGCCAGAAGTTGCTACGCCACCAGCGTTTGCTGCTTTTGCAGGACCGTAAAGCATACCTTTAGCGAAGTATACGTCGATTGCTTCAGGAGTAGAAGGCATGTTTGCGCCTTCAGAAACAACCTTACAACCGTTTTTAGCAAGAATTAAAGCAGATTCACCATCAATTTCGTTTTGGGTTGCGCAAGGTAAAGCGATATCACAAGGAATAGTCCAAATGCCCTTGCAACCTTCGGTATATACTGCGCCGGGTTTACGGTCAGCGTATTCTTTAATACGTTTACGTTCAACTTCCTTAATTTGTTTAACAAGATCAAGGTCGATGCCGTCTTTATCGTAAATATAACCGTTACTATCGGACATAGCAACAACGTTTGCGCCGTATTCTTTAGCCTTTTCGCAAGCGTAGATAGCAACGTTACCAGAACCTGATACTAATACGGTTTTGCCTTCAAAACTCATACCGTTTGCAGCAAGCATTTCTTTAGTAAAGTAGCAAAGACCGTACCCCGTTGCTTGCTTTCTTACGAGCGAGCCACCATAGGTTAAACCTTTACCAGTTAAAACGCCTTCCCAACAGTTTTTAAGTTTTTTGTATTGACCGAACATATAACCAACTTCCCTAGCGCCTACGCCGATATCACCAGCGGGAACGTCTATGTCTGCGGAAATGTATTTATGAAGTTCGTTCATAAAAGATTGACAAAAACGCATAACCTCGTTATCCGACTTGCCTTTAGGATCAAAATCAGCACCACCTTTTGCGCCGCCCATCGGGAGCGTGGTAAGACTGTTTTTAAAGATTTGTTCAAACCCTAAAAACTTAATGATACCAGAGTAAACAGAGGGATGGAATCTAATACCACCTTTGTAAGGACCGATAGCAGAGTTGAATTGCACCCTAAAGCCCCTGTTTACGTGTTGAACGCCGTTATCGTCAGTCCACGGAACTCTGAAAATAATTTGCCTTTCAGGTTCAACAATTCTTTCAATAACACCTGCATCAATTAAGTCTTGTCTTTTTTCGATAACAGGTTCAAGCGAAGTGAAAACCTCGGTTACTGCCTGAATAAATTCAGGTTCACTAGGATTACGTTTTTTAACCGTTTCTAAAACGGAAAGTAAATATTCGTTTTTAATAGCCATAATATAAGCCTCCGAACTATGTAAAATTATGTTTATATCGTATCACAATTTTTTTCGAGTGTAAAGAATTTTATAATAAAAAATTTATTTTTTTTAAGTGAACGCTTAAAAAAATAATAACCCCTGCTTTATCACAGGGGTATTGCAGTTTATAATAAAAACTTATCTATTAAAAACAATGTTGCAAGTCGACTAAAATTGCAAAAGCGAATAGTAAAATTATGCCGACGAAATGTATGATAGATTCTACACGACGGTTGATAGGCTTGCCACGTACCCACTCTATCGCAGTAAACACGACTTTAGAACCGTCTAACGCAGGTAACGGCAGTAAATTAAATATAGCAAGGTTTACACCGATTAGCGACGTTATCTGAAGTAAATATTCTACCCCGTAATTTTGTATGCCTTGTGCCGTCTGCGCGATAGTAGTAACCGTACCGCCCATTGCCGAAACCCCTAGCTTGCCAGTAACTAGTTGACCTAAAACCATTAAAACGGAAAGACCTATCTTAAAGGTGTATTCAAAAACCCTACCTAGCATATTGAAAAATCCAAACCTAACCGACGTTTTATATAGTGCAGGTACGCCTATGTTAGATAAAGTTTCGCCAACGCTTTCGATGTTTTCTATCTCGTAACTACCGATAACGATAGAAAGATCTACGCGTCTACCATCCCTTAAAACCTCGACCACAACGGTATCGCCAACCTCTTTATTATCAATAGCATCCATAATATCGGTAACCATGTAAATATTTTTACCATTTATAGAAACGATAACGTCGTCTTCTTCAAAAGGAGCTAAAACAGCGTGGTACGTACCCTGCGAATCTGTAAAAGACGACACTTGATACGCTGGGCAACCGTATACGCCCAAAAATACTGCAGATACCACAAGTGCCAACAATAAGTTCATAAAAGCGCCGAAAACTAGCACCAAAATACGTTGCCACGGCGGTTTGTTTACAAAATCGTTTTGGTGCTTTAACTTATAATCTTTATCGTTATCTTGGGATAAAGTTTCTTCCTCAAAAGGCTCTTTATTTTTCTTTTTTTCTTCTTCTAAATCGTCTTCCCCCGCAAAGGCGCAAAACCCACCCAACGGCAAAAGACGGATAGAGAAAACTTCACCATTTTTTTTGGTCTTTTTATAAATTGCAGGACCAAAACCGATAGCGAACTCGTCAATTTTAAACTTAAAAATTTTACCGACGATATAGTGGCCGAATTCATGCACGGTGATCATTATTAATAAAATAAGTATTGCAAGCAGGACGTAAAGTATAGACTTAGCTACGCTTGTAAAATCTGCCAAAAGTAATGTGTACATATATCTCCAACGTCGCAAAAAAGCGACTACGTATTGTTTTATTTGCGCAAAATATAGTTTTTTGCGTATTCCCTTGCAAAACTATCTGCGTTAAAAATTGACTCAAGCGTTAGCTTATCCGTATATTTATATGCATTAAGCGCTTCGTTTAGTATAGCATAAATATCATTATACTTAATTTGACCTTTAATAAAGGCTTCAACAGCCACCTCGTTAGCGCCGTTAACCACCGCAGGATATAACCCACCTAATTTGCCTGCCGAAACAACCAAATCAAAACACGGAAATTTTTTACCGTCAATAACGTCAAACGAAAGGTTTTTTAACGTAGTAAAATCGATAGGTTTAGCGTTTGAAGGCAACCTAACCGTACTATCTAACGCAAGTGCTATGGGAATTTCCATAGTGGGGTAAGATAACTGAGCAATAATTGAATTATCGTAAAACTCCACCATAGAGTGAATAATACTTTCACGATGGATAATGGCATCAATTTTATCAAAATCGGTATTATAAAGCCACTTTGCTTCGATAACCTCAAACCCCTTGTTGACAAGCGTTGCACAGTCGATGGTAATTTTATTACCCATCTGCCAGTTGGGATGTTTTAGGGCGTCTTTTGCCGTTAAAAAAGCCATTTCCTCATAACTATTATCACGGAACGCACCACCGCTTGCCGTAAGTATAATACGCCTAAACGGGGTGGAAAAATCAAAGTTTAACGCCTGCCAAATAGCGGAGTGTTCGCTATCAATCGGGGTGATCTTTACACCATTTTTATTGGCATAATCCATAACCAGCGCGCCACCCACAACGAGCGCTTCTTTAGTGGCTAATGCGACGTCTTTTTTTAATTCGATAGCTTTTAAAACCGCTTTTAAGCCGTCAAACCCAACTAAAGCTACAACTACTAAATCAACGTCGTCGGTAATAGCGTTTAAATAAGCGTCTTTGCCAGAAAATAAAGTAGCACCACCAAAAGCCGATGGATTTTTGAAACTATCGCCAAGCGTAACAACCGTAGGCGAAAACTCCTTAACTTGGTTAAGGAGCGCAACTTCGTTAAAGCCAGCCGATAGCGAAACTACTTTATATTTATCCTGATTTCTGCGTACTACGTTTAAGGTTTGCGTGCCTATTGAACCTGTACTGCCTAAAATAGCGAGTTTTTTCATATAAAACCTATAAATAAATATTTAAATGGCGTTCGTAAGAACGCCTTTTATAATAATATCAAATTAAATATTAGCGATAACGCCCATAGTAATAGCGATGACAACCGATGCAAACATAATGCCGTCAACCCTATCTAAAACGCCACCGTGACCAGGTAAAATATTACCCATATCTTTTACACCTATACGACGTTTAATATAACTTTCAAAAATATCGCCAATTTGTGTCAAGACGGAACATACTATACCCAAACAAATAAAGATAATCCAATCGTATTTAATACTAGTTATGGGCGTAACGATAAAGTAAAGTGCAACCGCTGCAACTATACCACCCAAAAGCCCGCCGATAGCGCCCGAAACCGTTTTGTTGGGGCTAACTTTTGGACAAAGCTTAGGACCTTTTAACGCTGAACCAACAAGATACGCAAAAGTATCCGTAAACGACGGAACAATAAAGGAAAGTATCAATGCAAATAAGGCGTTTGCGCCAAGTGCGTTTGAAAACAAAAGTGATGATAAAAGCGCTTTAGGATATACCGCCGAAAGCCAACCTTTACCCACACCGTTAAAGCCTTTTTTACCGATAATTGCAACGATAGACGTAACTAGCGCTTCCGAAAAAATTAGCGAAAGCATGGTAACTGCGCCAAAAAACTCAAATGCGGGTACGATTAAAAACGACGCAACCATCGTCAAAGAAAACTGAGTAACGCTTGTACCGTCGGTCTGTATTTTACCAACCCCGTCGGTATACTTAAATAAAAACAACTTAGAGGACAACTCGTAAGTGCCTACTACTATAAATAATGCGGTAAGTATGGAAAATAAATCAACCTTAACTAACCTTAAAAAGAAAAAACCAACAACGATTGCCACTAAAACAGCACCCGTTACCACCCTTTGTAAAAATTTATTCTTCATTTATTCCTCCAAAGCGACGCTTCCTACCAAGGTAATCAAGTAAAGCTTTATCAAACTCAATCTCGTCAAAATCAGGCCATAAGACGTCTGTAAAATAAAACTCACTATAAGCGGATTGAAACAACATAAAGTTTGACAAACGCAACTCCCCACTAGTTCTAATAATAAGTTCGGGGTCGCCAATCTCACTAGTATATAATTTTGCTGAAATATTATCTTCCGTAATCGGCAAACCTTCTAACACGACTTGATTTACCGCATTGACAATTTCCTGCCGACCACCGTAGTTTAACGCAATATTTACGACGCCGTTTTTACATAAAGACGTTTGGCTTACTGCAGTTTTTATTATTGAAATTAAATCGTTCGGAAAAGCAGTAATATCACCTGAAACCATAATTTTGACGTCTTCTTTAGTGACCTGATCGATATATTTAGCAAAAAAATCTTTTAAGAGGGCAAATAGCCCTTTTATTTCTTCCTGAGGACGCGACCAGTTTTCCGAAGAAAAAGCGTACAACGACACGACCTTTACGCCACGATAAAACGCGTGCTTAGTGATACGGGTAACGTTTTCCGCCCCCGCTTTATGCCCAAATGAACGCGGTTGACCTTTTAAGTTAGCCCACCTGCCGTTACCGTCCATAATGATGGCTACGTGGTGGGGGATTTTTCCTTCGTAACTCGAAAAATCAGGGGCATTACCCCTGACTTTTTTGGTGTTTTTACGCCCTAAATTAAACATATTAAACCGTTAAGATATCCTTTTCCTTATCGGCGGAAACCTTTTCAACTTGTTCGACTGCCTTAGCAACAATCTTTTCTACTTCCTTTTCAGCACCTGCGTATTCGTCTTCAGAAATTTCTTTATTGTTTTTCATCTTCTTGTAAGACTCTAACGCATCACGACGGATGTTACGGATTGCAACTTTGCTGTCTTCGCCTAATTTTTTAACTTGTTTAACGAGTTCTTTTCTTCTTTCTTCAGTAAGAATGGGGAAAACAAGTCTGATAACCTTACCGTCGTTAGAAGGTGTGATACCGATGTTATCTGCTAAAAGTTGCTTTTCGATAACCTTAAGCATGCTTGAATCCCAAGGTGCGATAACAAGACATCTTGCATCGGTAACCGAAATATTACCAACTTGATTGATAGGCGTAGGCGTGCCGTAATAATCAACTAAAACCTTATCTAAAATATGAGGGTTAGCCCTGCCCGCCCTAATTGATGCGTATTCCGACTTTAATACCGAAATAGTCTTTTCGGTCTTTTCTTCTAAATCCATTAAAATAAGTTCGTATTGTTCGTTATCAATAGCCATAATTTCTCCTTTATCTTATGCGAAACTCGCAATATATGTTTATCTATATAATATTATACCCCGAATTTACGAGTTAGTCAATACTCTTTTAAATTCGGGGCGGTTTACTTTTGTTATTTTTTTAATTTTTTGCCGTTTTTAACCCTAAAAACAACTAACAAGTGATGAGCGTGCCGATTTTTTGACCGGTTACTGCGCGAACTAATGAATCTTCCTCATCAAGACCAAACGCTAAAACGGGGATTTTGTTTTCCATACAAATAGTAATCGCCGTCGTATCCATAGCCTTTAAGCCTTTGCTGATAAAATCAAGATACGTAAGGTTATCAAACTTTTTAGCGTTGGGATTAACCTTGGGGTCGCTATCGTAGATGCCATCGATATTTTTTGCTAAAAGTAAAACTTCCGCACCGATTTCAGCAGCCCTGAGTGCTGCGCCAGTATCGGTTGAAAAATACGGGTTACCCGTACCGCAAGCAAAAATAACCACTCTGCCGTGTTCAAGATGCTTTAAAGCCTTTCTTAAAATATAAGGTTCTGCAACACGAGTAATGGTAAGCGCCGTTTGTACCCTAGTGGGGATACCGTTGCGCTCTAACGCGTCCTGCATGGCAAGGGAGTTCATAACCGTAGCAAGCATACCCATATGGTCGGCTGTAGTACGGTCCATTTCAGTACCCTGACGACCACGCCAGAAGTTACCACCACCGATAATGATACCGATTTCCACACCAAGTTCTTTAACTTTTTTAATTTGTTCAACTACGCCGTTTACAACTTGGGGGTTGATACCCGTACCGTTTGCGCCTGCAAGCGCTTCGCCTGAAAGTTTTATAATTACTCTTTTATACTGATTTCTCAAAGCGTATCTCCTAAATATTAATATATCGTAAAAAAAGGAGACAAAAAAGTTATTCGCTTTTATGCCTCCTAAAAATAGTAATATTATTTTTTCATTTGAGCGGCAACTTCAGCAGCGAAGTCTTCGTTCTTCTTTTCTAAACCTTCACCCATTTCAAATCTAGTGAACTTAACAACGGTAGAAGATTCTTTTGCTAATAAAGCAGCAACGGTTAAAGAAGGATCTTTAACAAATGCTTGATTTAAAAGACAGTTTTCTTCGTAATACTTTTTAACTTTACCTTCAACCATCTTTTCTTTAACCATTTCAGGTTTGTTAGCGAGTTTTTCGTCGTTAGCGATTTGCGCCCTTAAAATATCCTTTTCCTTTTCAATAACGGAAGCGGGAACTTCAGCTTCGTTAACGTATAAAGGTTTAGCCGCAGCGATTTGTAAAGCAACGTCGTGTAAAGTTTCAGTAGAAACACCTTTTTTACATTCAACTAATACGCCGATCTTACCACCCATATGGATGTAGCTGTCGATAGCTTCGTCAGAAACGTATTTAGCGAAACGACGGATTTTGATATTTTCACCAATCTTTTGGATTGCTTCGGTAGTAACGTTAGCCATTGCAGAAATAACTTCTTCAACGTCGTTAACGTCGTTTTCTAATACATAGTTAGCAACTTCTTTAGCAAACGCACGGAAAAGATCACCCTTAGAAACGAAGTCGGTTTCACAGTTAACTTCAACTAATACAGCTTCGTTACCCTTAACTTCTGCATAGCAGATACCTTCGGAAGCGATTCTACCAGCCTTTTTAGCAGCGGTAGCAATACCCTTTTCTCTTAAAAAGTCGATAGCCTTTTCCATATCGCCGTCACAGGTCTTTAATGCCTTAGAACAATCGGAAATACCAGCACCGGTTCTTTCTCTTAAAACTTTTACGTCTTCCATTGTATACATAGGTCTAAATCTCCTTAATCAATATTATAAAAATTATTCAGCGTCTTTAACTTCTTCTATATCTTCAGCAACTTCTTCAGTAGCAGGTTCTTCCATTTGAACGCCACCTTTTGCTTCGATAACAGCGTCAGCGATTACAGATGCAATAAGTTTAACTGCTCTGATAGCGTCGTCGTTACCAGGGATAACGTGTTCGATAAGATCAGGGTTGCAGTTAGTATCGGTGATAGCTACGAGCGGAATATTTAACTTTTTAGCTTCAGCAACAGCGATATCTTCGTTTTCAGGGTCTACTACGAACATAGCACCGGGTAAACCACGCATTTCTCTGATACCACCAAGGTTTGCTTGGAGCTTATCTCTTTCTGCTTTTAAGAGAGCAACTTCTTTCTTAGGAAGAAGATCGAATTCACCACTCTTTTCCATAGCGTCGAGTTTGTTTAATCTTTCAATTCTAGTTTTGATGGTCTTAAAGTTAGTTAAAGTACCACCTAACCATCTTTCGTTGATGTAGTACATACCGCATCTTTCAGCTTCAGACTTGATAGCTTCTTGAGCTTGCTTTTTAGTACCAACGAATAAAATTGACTTGCCAGCTTTTACGGTTTCAACGATAAAGGGGTAAACTTCCTTTTCGATGAGTTCTACGGTTTGTTCAAGGTCGATGATGTGAATACCGTTTCTTGCACCGTAAATGTACTTCTTCATTTTCGGGTTCCATCTTCTGGTTTGGTGACCGAAGTGTACGCCTGCTTCGAGTAATTGTTTCATAGAAATTACTGCCATTTTTAAATCCTCCGTTTATTCCTCCCCGTGCGCTTTATGACACGGCTATTAACGGTAATTAGAATAGATTTTTACCGCACGATGAGCCGAAACGCTTTCGGGTGTGAATTTTTAGCGAGTATTATTTTAACATAAACAAAGTTTAAAATCAACTTTTTAACGCCATATTTTTATTAAATTTAAGCTTACTTTTATTTTTTATTGCCAGTTTTGAATATTTTTTACCCCGTTACCCACCTATTTACGTTTTTACGCCTAGTAAATAATTTTTTTATTATACATCACAAAAGATTTTTTACAGGAAAAAGGGCGCAAAGTCAACCTTTACGCCCTTTTTAGGAGAATTTACTTGTATGAAAAAGTTTATGAGTGTTTCAATTTATTTTATCGTTTTAATGTGCCTATATAATTAAAATGAAAGGGTGTTAAAACTTAAACAATGCTATACGTACCCTTTTGTTTTGCTTACTATACGATAAAAAGTTTATCGCCATCGCTATCAATTTCTATTTTAGATCCTGGAGCGATATCTTTAACGATAATTTGTTTAGCAATCATAGTTTCTACCGTATGTCCGATATAACGTTTTAACGGTCTTGCGCCGTAGTTTACGTCGTAACCAGCCTTAACGATAAAGTTTTTAGCCTTATCCGTTACAACTAACGTTAGGTCTTTATCTTTTAATCTTACAGCAACCTTGTTTAATAATAGATCTACAATGCGAGATACTTCCGTTTCCGTAAGCGGTTTAAATATTATAATATCGTCTAATCTATTTAAAAATTCAGGCTTAAAGTGATGCTTTAAAAGTTCATTTACCTGCATAGTTGCTTCGTCAGAAATTACCCCGTCTGCCGTCATACTGCCAAGTAACGCGTTTGCGCCTAGGTTACTGGTAAGTATAATTATAGTGTTTTTAAAATCTACCGTACGCCCTTGCGAATCAGTTATCCTTCCGTCGTCTAATACTTGAAGTAAAATATTAAACACGTCGGGATGGGCTTTTTCAATTTCATCAAAAAGCACGACAGAATACGGTCTTCTTCTAACGGCTTCGGTTAATTGCCCACCGTCTTCAAAACCAACGTATCCTGGGGGCGCGCCGATAAGCCTTGATACGGAAAATTTTTCCATATACTCGGTCATATCGATACGTACGATATTATCTTCGTCGTCAAAAAGCGTTTTGGCTAAAGTTTTAGCAAGTTCCGTCTTGCCGACACCCGTCGGGCCTAAAAACATAAACGAGCCTATCGGTTTATTTGGGTCTTGTATGCCAGCTCTTGAACGAAGTATCGCTTCAGCCACCTTAGTTATAGCCTCGTCTTGACCAATAACCCTTTGGTGAAAAATACTTTCTAAAGTGATTAATTTTTCACGCTCGCTTTCCATCAGTTTAGTAACCGGAATACCCGTCATACGTGCAACGATTTTTGTGATTTCGTCATCAGTAACCCTATCTTTAATTAAACTTTCGTCTAACGATTTGGAAAGTTTTTCCTGCTCTAACAGTTGCTTTTCAAGCGCGGGGATCTTTGAATATTTAAGTTCTGCCGCTCTATTTAAATCGTACTCTCTTTCGGCTTTCTCCATCTGGGCTTTTAAATCTTCAAGCTCAGTCTTTAACGAGTGAACTTTACCGATAGACGCCTTTTCGTTTTGAAGTTTAGCTAAGTATGCGTCGTATTTTTCTTTTAAAGTAGCAAGTTCTTTTTCGATTTCAGCCAAATGGCTTACGGAGATTTTATCAGTTTCCTTTTTTAAAGAAGTTTGCTCGATTTCAAGCTGGATAATTTTATGTTTGATTTCATCCATCTCTTGTGGCATAGAGTCGATTTCCGTCCTGACCATAGCACACGCTTCGTCGATTAAGTCGATGGCTTTATCGGGCAAAAACCTTTCGGTAATATATCTATCGGATAAAGTTGCCGCAGTTATTATGGCGTTATCGGTAATTTTTACGCCGTGGAAGACTTCGTAACGCTCTTTTAAGCCACGTAATATCGAGATTGTGTCCTCTACGGAAGGCTCTTCTACCAACACGGGTTGAAATCTTCTCTCTAACGCAGGATCTTTTTCGATATACTTACGGTACTCGTCCAAAGTAGTTGCGCCGATACAATGAAGCTCGCCACGGGCAAGCATAGGTTTAAGCAAGTTGCCTGCATCCATAGCCCCGTCCGTCTTGCCTGCGCCTACTATTGTATGGAGTTCGTCGATAAAAAGTATAATTTGACCGTCGCTTTTTTTGACTTCAGATAAAACTGCTTTTAATCTTTCTTCAAACTCGCCACGGTATTTAGCGCCTGCAACCAACGCGCCCATATCAAGTGAAAATACCGTTTTACCTTTAAGGCTTTCAGGCACGTCGCCTTTTACAATACGTATTGCCAACCCCTCGGCAATAGCTGTTTTACCAACGCCGGCCTCGCCAATAAGTACGGGATTGTTTTTAGTTTTACGGGATAATATCCTAATTACGTTGCGGATTTCGTTATCACGACCGATAACTGGGTCAAGTTTATTTAGACGCGCGCGTTCAACAAGATCCGTGCCGTATTTTTTAAGCGCGTTAAAGGTGTCTTCAGGAGTTTTTGAAGTAACCCTTTGGTTGCCCCTTACTTTAGTAAGTTTTTGCAAGAAGTTATCTTTTGTTACACCAAACTTATTAAGTAAGTTTTTAATTTTAGCATCACCCTTGTCGATAATGGCATAAAAAATATGTTCAACCGAAATAAAATCATCCTTCATTTCTTTAGCTTTATTTTCGGCTTCGGTAAACACGTTTTCTAGACTACCACTTAAATATAAGCCGTTTACGTTAGAAATTTTTGGATACGTACCTATAATTTTATCGACCTCAGCCTTTAATGATACAAGGTCTATCGCGTTATCCCCGCCCGCAAGGACTTCTGGTATAAGCCCATCGTTATCGGATAAAAGTGCGCTTAATATATGTCCTTCGGTAATTTGTTGATTGCCGTTTTCAAGGGCGATTTTTTTAGCGTCTTCTATTGCGAATAAAGATTTTTCTGTAAATTTTTCGAAGTTCATAATTAACCCCCTTTTGATTTTTGCCGTATATAAATTTATTATACAGCCAACTTGTAATTTTTAGCACTCTCGCACCAAGAGTGCTAATTTTTACCTATATTATACACCAAATTTTAGCACTGTCAAGCATTGAGTGCTAATTTTTTAAAAAATTTTTTTCTTTAGTTAAAAAAAATAATAAAATATAGATTTTTGTTTTTTAAAATGATATAATTTTATAGTAATAAAAACAGCAATATTTAGGAGCGATTATGAAGCAATATTCCAACTGGATACTATACAAATCCGATAACTTAGGTAACTGCATGGGGATACCTTTTAAGGCAACAGTCCCCGGATGCGTGCAAAAAGATTACGCCAACGCATATGAGTTTGGCAACTGGTTTTATAGTGATAACGTAAAAAAATTTGACGGGCTTGAAGATAATTATTGGACTTACGAAACCACAGTGCCAGCAAAAAAGCGCGATGACCAAAATTTATTTTTTATTGCTGAAGGCATAGACTACGCTTACGATATAACCTTAAACAATAAGCTTATTTATACGTATACAGGTATGTTTACGCCTGCAAAAATTAACTTAGACAACGCTAAGCACGGTGATGTTTTAAAGGTTATAATTCACCCAGCCCCCAAGCACGATTTAAGTGACGAGCCTAACGACCCTAACGTTAAACGCTATAATTTGCCACGTTCTGAAGCTGATAGGGCGTTTAAGCCAGCCATGCAGTATGGTTGGGACTGCCATCCAAGACTTATTACACAAGGCATATATAAAGACGCCTACTTTTATTTAAGAGACTCGCTTTATATTGATGATGCAAACATATCTTATAGGGTGGTTGGCGATATTTTAGACGGAAGCGCTTTGGTTGACGTAAAAATTACCACCGATACTAATATAAACGATTTAATTTACGAGTTAAAATTAAACGGCACGTTAGTTTATACGTCTAACACACCTAATTTTACCTTTAAAGCCGACTTATGGTATCCAACGGGGTACGGTAAACAAGTGATTTACGATTTAATTATAAAACCTGTTGGAAATTCATCAACCCCCTTGTTTAGTAAAAAAATAGGCTTTAGAAAGGCGCAACTTATTATGAACGACGGCGCTTGGAAAAAGACGCAAGGTGGCCCTTACGGGTATCCGTTGTCGAGAGCGCCACACCCGTTTCAGCTTGTAATTAACGATAAAAAAGTTTTTGCAAAAGGTAGCAACTGGGTTTCGCCGGAAGTATTTTTAAGTGATATAACGAGGGAGCGCGTTGCCGAGCTTTTTACTTTGGCAAAAGAGTGCAATATGAACGTTTTACGTATGCACGGCGGTAGCGCAGTTTGTAGCGATTTTCTTTTTGAGATTGCCGACGAACTTGGCATAATGGTTTGGCAGGAATTTCCCTTAGCTTGCAATACTTACGACGGAGACGAATATCTAAAAGTTTTAGATAGAGAAAGTAGTTATATAATTAAATCGCTTAAACACCACCCGTCCATCATCCTTTGGTGTGGTGGCAACGAGTTATTCAACGACTGGTCTGGTATGACGGATGAATCTTTAGCACTAAGGACTTTGAATAAAAACTGTTTAGAAAACGATCCCTATACACCGTTTATACCTACTTCCCCCGTCAACGGAGTATCGCACGGACATTATACATTTAAAAACACTTGGACTAAAGAAACTTCGGCAGAAGTCATGACAAGATATAATAGTAGCCGTAACACCGGTTACGTCGAATACGGCGTACCTGCGCTATCTTCTTACGAAACTTTGCAAAAGATTATCCCCGCTGACGAACTTGAAGCGTTTGACAGAACGCCTGCATGGCTTACCCACCACGCTTTTGACGTATTTTTACCACATAGTTGGGGCGATAAAGACACTATAAACGAGTATTTTGGAGAACAAGAAACTTTATCTAACTATATACAAATGGGTCAAATGATGCAATCAATCGGGCTAGGCTATATCTTTGAAGAGGCACGTAGACAAGCCCCCTACTGCGCTTGGGCGCTTAACTGGGATTTTAACGATAGTTGGCCGTCTGCGGCAAATTTATCTATAATAGAATACCCTGCTAAACCCAAAAAAGCATATTACCGAGTTAAAGAAGCGTTAGAAGGCATAACGGCATCGCTTAGACACGATAAGTTCACTTATAATTTGAGCGATACGTTTTTTGGTGAAGTATTTATCTTAAACGATACCGAAAACCTTTCTAATATAAACAAAATCGACGTAGATTTAGAGATAAATAGTAAGGTACGTATAACGTCGTTTACCGTAAAAGACGATTTTAAAAATATAAACGTAGGCAGTTTTAACGTTAAACTAAACGAAGTTTTATCTTTGACCGATTTATCTTTAGTTAATGGCGCAGGCAATGTTTTTTGTAAAATTATACTATCCTTTAACGGTAAGGAAAAATCCTACCCGTTTATGGTATCAGTTAAAAACAATTAAAAAAAGACGGCTTAAAGCCGTCTTTTGTTTTTTATATAAAATTTAGTTGTCGTCGTGGCAATGGCAACCGTCCTCACCACAAGTACAGTTGTCGTCTTCACAACAACAACCTTCTTCAACACCTTCTTCCATAGCTTCACAGAAAGCGTCGTAAACTTTTGCTAAAAGTTCCTCGTCGTTAACAGGTAAAAGTTCAGAAGAATCTTCGTCGCCTTCAACTTCTTTAAGTTCAAAGATAACGATGCTTTCTTCATCTATACCGTTGATATCTTCGGCAGGCTCAAAAGCAGCGTAAACCTTTTCTTCATAATCTAAAGTGCCGATAAAGTAAAATTTATACTTTTTGCCGTCGTCGCCTTCGAGTTCAACTATTTCTTCAGCTTCACAGCAATCGCAATCTTCTTCGTGTAAATCACAATTTTTCTTATTTTCTTCCATAATATATCTCCTAATATTTTTTTATATTTTAAGGGTTGCCCCAAATTTACTTTTTGTTTTTTAAACTACCTAAAAAACCATCTAAAATATAAGTCGCGGCTAAGGTATCGACGTATTTTTTACGCTTCTCGCGTGAATAATCTTCCGAAATTAACACCTCGTGCGCCTGCATAGTAGTACAGCGCTCGTCAGCAGTAAGTACGGGAACGTCGGTGGCTTCCTTTAATCTATCGATAAAATACTGCGCGCGCTGGGTTTGGATGCTTTCAGACCCATCAAAATTAACGGGTAAACCACAAACTATGGTAGTAATGCGCTTTTCTTTAACGATTTTTAATAAAGCGTCAATATCAGTTTTTAAGTTTTTTCTGTGATACGTTTCAACCGGGAGCGCGTACGTGTTAAAAGGATCGCTAACAGCGATACCGATGCGCTTTTCACCAAGGTCGAAAGCCATAAATCTTTCCATCAAAAAAAATTATAACATATTTAATATAAATTTACAATAAAGTAAGACAAGTTCTTTTTTTATTTTTACTTAACTTTTTACGTTTATTGCTTATTTTAAAGGGTTTTTGCCCCATTTGCCCATAAAAATAAGGGCGTAACGAATACGCCCTTACCGTTAATTTTTTTTGGCTTTCGTAGTGTTTTTACGATCTAACGCGTCTTTGACTTCTTCAATCTTGTCTTCAACCATTTGCTGACCGGAAACCACAGCCCTTTTTGCTTTTACCGAATTAGCCACGATAATTGCCCCACCGAGCATACCAAGCGCTAACCCAAAATAAAACTTGTCGTTCATAATTCACCCCTAAACTATTATGTTACGGATGATTTATTTTATACTTTAAGATAGGTAAATTTTAGCCGTTATCTACCAAGCAAAAAGTTAACTGAAGATATAACCGCTTTAGCCGCGTCAATAGCATCGGACTCTGATACTTCTTCACCAAAAGTAAAACGTACAGAAGATTTAGCATCACTATCCGATAAGCCTATTGCTTTTAATACGTGTGAAGGCTCTACCGTGCCAGACGAACACGCCGAACCGTTAGATGCGCAAACACCTTTTAAATCTAAATTATATAAAAGCGCTTCACCCGAAACACCTTTAAAGGTAAAGTGGGCGTTGTTTACTAAGCGGAATTCTACCGAACCATTTAAATAAGCGTTATCAAGACCTTGCAACACTGTTTTAACAAAAACGTCTCTAACGCGCTTAATATTACCGTTTGCTCTTGCCATATTCTGCTTAGCAAGTTCTAGCGCTTTTGCCATACCAACGGCTAAAACTACGTTAGACGTACCCCCGCGTTTTGCCCTTTCCTGATGCCCACCAGAAATTATAGGCGAGACCTTAACACCGTTTTTAATATATAAACAGCCTATCCCTTTAGGCCCATAAAACTTGTGTGCTGAAAATGACAACATATCTACGCCAAGTTTTTTTACGTCAATATCTATGCTCCCAACTGCCTGAACGGCATCGGTAAACACAAGTGTATTATTATTTTTACAAATTTCCACAACCTTATCGATAGGTTGTATCGTGCCAACCTCATTATTAGCAAACATACAAGCAACTAACGTAGTATCTTTTTTTAACTGGTTTTTAAGCAAGTCAGTATCAATAATACCGTCACTATTGACCCCTAAATAAGAAAGATCGTAACCATTTTCTTTTAAACGATTGGCCGTTGAAATAACCGCAGGATGTTCTATCGGGGAAACCATAAAGTGCATGCCCTTATCTTTGTTTGCAGTAACCCCACCATAAACTGCCCAGTTATCGGCTTCAGTACCACCAGAAGTAAAATAAATCTCGTTAGGTTTAGCGCCGATTAAATAAGCGATTTTATCCCTAGCATCATCGAGCGCGCGAACGGCATCCCTGCCAAAAGCGTGCAAGGAATTTGCATTACCAAAAACGTCGGTAAAATACGGAGACATAGCTTCTAAAACTTCTTGTTTTAACGGCGTAGTTGCCGAATAATCTAAATAAATGCGTTTCATAATAGTTACCTTTTATAATTTTAACCTATTTTTGCATTTAAGTCAACGAAATAACAAAAAAGCCCCAAACGGGGCTAATTTAATTAGTTTGTTTTTAAGTTATCGGATATTTCAGTAAACAACCCGATATTTGTTTTATTTTTTAACGCTTCTACCAAAAGGGTTAACTTTTCCACCTGTTCTTTTAGACTTAAATTCTCTTTTTTTAATATAGAATTTTCTTTTTTAACGTTTAAAAACAGTCTATCAACAAGTTTATTTATTTCACCACGCACCCTTTCGATAGCAACTTCGGTATCGGGGGTAACCTTGCAAAGCCTTAAAACGGCGCTATCCCCTAAAGAAGATAACTCTTGATTAACTTCGTTAATGAGCGTGGGGTTGTTTTTAATAGCACTGCGAAACTTATTTTGATATCTAAGCGCTACCTTATCGTTGCCACCAGATAGGTTATAAACGGCTTTTCTAGTAGAACGTGTTTTAGAACGCTCTAAAATGATACTTTTTATAAGTTCTTTTTCTTCTACGTTGGTGAATTTATCAATCTTATTTACTGAAATGTCCACCCCCGTTAGGTAGCGTTTTTTAAAATCTTCATCCTCGCCCGCCTTTTTTATGATGGCGTAATACAAGTTTCGTATAGTACCCCAAGACTTATCATGTTGTAACGCAAAGTTTTTAAAAACCGTGGTTAACGTAAGATTTTTGTTTTGTTTTAAGTAGTCTATTAAACTTATCATAAGTTCGTTATCAAATCCGTAAATGACGTTATCCATACTTACCTCCTACTTATTTATTGACATTATAAAAGTAAATTATACATATAATAAGTAAAAGGTGGTAAAAATGTATATTTCGTGTGAAGCTAACTCGCTAATAACAACAAACAATCAGCATTTAATATCTGACGGCAACAATATTAAGCTAGAAAATAAAACTTTTGTTACCGTATCTTATTGTGATAGCCCACTTACCCAAACCGCAATATTAAAAGACGGCAATATATTAAAAAGTGACGGCGTATACTTAATCGACTTAAAAGTAGATAAACTGCTTTGCTTTTTTAAGCCAATTTACTATCAAAATAACACTATTTTAGCCAAAACAAGCAGGAACGGGTGTGAAGTTTCAATTTTTACCACTGATAAATTATACGCTTATATAAAAACTGATTTCGACGTAGGCTTGTTTAACTTGCCGTATTTTGAACAAAGTATTACGTTAGATTTTGTAGAGTTTAGAAAGGCAAAACTTTTGACGGTATATTTAGTAAATAACAAAAAATTATTCGTTTATGACGTAACAAATAAGGTAACAAACGTCGGCGTATTTAATGCGGATTCTTTTAGTTTTAGCGAAGTTTTAACCGTAAACGAAAGTTTTTGCGACACGTTAAAACATAAACGCACTACCGACTACGTATATAGTAATTTTTGCTTTACTAAGCGTAGCGAAAGACTAGCTTATGCCGAAACAGACGTATTTTTACTAAGCGATAGTAAAAAGCGCATCGCTTTTTTTGAATCAGTTTTACTAAGCGGTGACGTAAAAGGGTTGGTAACAGAAAGCCTTTACCAAAATAAAGATAAGTTTAATGCGTACTTAAACGATTTTTTAACGGTTAGCCCCTGTCATTTTGACAATACTTTAACAGCGCTTTTATATAAATCCCCCGACACGGGGTGCGATTTTTACGCAAAATATATAAAGGTTGATTTTGAAAACGGACTTATTAAAAACTTTGGGTTTATTGATTAATTTATTGCATAAAAAAAGACGGCTTTTGCCGTCTTTTAATTTTTACTTATTGATAACTACGTCTTCGATAACGATTCTGTAAGCGTAAACGGGTACGGTAATCGTGGTAGCCATGTATTTAGAAGACTTATACTTAGCAGGTGCATCGTCGCTATTAGGATCGAAAACCTCGATATCGCCGTCGGTTACTTCAGCTTTATAAGTATCGCTATCCATAATTTGCTTATCGGAAATATTGCCTTCTTCATCAAGGTAGTAGAAAACGTGATAAGTTTTGGTGTTATCACCACTCCAGTTGCTGTAAGAAACTTCGTCAACGGTTTCACCGATAATCCACTTAAAACCGTTTTGGCTATTTTCGTCATCACCTAAAATACCTGCAACGGCAACAAGCGTGCTGGAATTTTCCTTATCAACAAATAAGCCCGTTCTAGTTGGGATTGCAAGCATACCTGCAGAACCTGTGTTAAAACCAGAGTTAGTGTTGTCGTTACCAGCAACGGTAGACCACCAACGCCATAAACAAATACTGCCCTTTGCAGTTTTAAGGTCAGAACCAGTCGTGCCACCTTTAGCAAATTCACCATCGATGGTTTCAACTTCTTCTTTTGCAACGAGTTTGGTTTCGCCATCAACGGTAACGTACTCGTAATTACCTACAAGTTTAGTACCAGATGCAGCAGACATACCCATTTCGTAATAAATAGCGCCGTCGTAATAGTTTGCTTCAGCAAGTTCAACAAATTGGTCAACACTATCGGGTGCTAAGTGACGGTATAAGGTGTAAGAAAGTTCAACTTCTTTAGCCTCAGCCGCACCGTTATAGATTTTAACTTTAACCGTTGCGTTAACTAAATCTTCACCAGTGTCCTTGTCGGAACAAGCCACGAGCGAAAAACTAGCAACGATACAAAGCATTAATGCAATTGCTAATGATAAAAAACGCTTCATATATACTCCATAAAAAAATTATTGTCTTAATATATTTTACTAAAAAAAGGCTTACTTGTCAATGCTTATTTTAACATTTTGCCCACTTATAAAAGCAAAACAGCGTATTTTTTGATAAAATTAAAATTTCGCCAAAAACCGCAACGGCCTTGACCATTTTGTTTTTACTCCCCGCCCTATTGACAAAACAATATTTTTTAGTGTAAAATATATTTAGGTAGGTTTATTAGCCTAGATATACCTAAATATCTAGACACTTCTACCCCCCAACGGTTTAAATCTTTATACCTATTGTAACAATAACCCTATAATGTAATGAAGCATGGAGGAAGGATTTATAATTTAGGAGGTCCTGCAACAGGATCATATGGAAAAGAGTTAGCTTTAATTGCTAATTATTTGTGGGTAATTAATCTTTAATAATTGAAAGGAGAAGCTTAAAATGTTAAATATCTATCAAAAAATTAGAAGAGATTTTTCATTATTAAGTGAATATGGATATATTTTTGATCACGATGAACATCATAATGTTATGCCATCAGTAGTTTTTCGAAAAAATGATACAATGATACAAATCGGTATGCATTATGATGATCAAAAAATGTTTATACTATATTACACTAAAAAAAATCAATTATTGGGGGAAAATATAATTAAAAATTTAAATTTTCAAAATGTTAAGTATGAAAAACATTTGGACAAAGTAAAACCTATACTAATGGATTTTTTACAAAGAAATCAATCAAATTGAATTTTTTAAAAAAAGAAATACTTTATCTATCAATAAGAATAGTTCTATCTGTTTTTTATAATTTTAGTGTTGTTAATGAAATCTACTTTAATAATCAAAGATTATT
>JAGANI010000019.1 GCA_017624285.1 Clostridia bacterium | reverse complement strand
TATTGATTAACAAAGTGCTTTGGCTAGAAAAATACGATAAAGATTACGACTAACTTGATGGAGCATACCTAGAAGGTATATAACTGAAGGTTTGACGGTAAGATTTGAAGTAGTTTATAATTATATAAAATAAAAAAGGCTACGGAGCAATAGATAATTTATTAGCATAGCGCTTTGACGAGCAAAATACAAAAAGGACGAGTGTTATTGTGAGGGCGCATACCTAAAAGGTTGTATACTCAAGCAAAACGCGAAGTAATTTGCAGTATTTTGCCGTCAAAAATAAATTAGATATTGCGTAGTAGCCGTAACAAAAAAAGACTTTGCAAACTGCAAAGTCTTTTTAATTAAAAACTATTTTTCAACAGGGTAAACGCTTACCTTTTTGCCGTCTTTACCTTGTCTTTCAAATCTAACAACGCCGTCGATTAATGCAAATAAGGTATCATCCTTACCCATACCAACGTTGTTACCAGCCTTGAAGCGTGAACCTCTTTGTCTAACTAAGATGTTACCTGCTAAACAAGCTTCGCCATCAGCCTTTTTAGCGCCTAAACGCTTTGCAACTGAATCTCTACCGTTCTTTGTGCTACCGCCGCCTTTGTGGTGAGCGAATAATCTAAATAAAAACATCATATCCTAAGCCCTCCTTATTTTGCAGCAAGTTCTAAGAACTTAACTTTGGTATAGGGCTGTCTGTGACCCTGTTTCTTTCTTTCGTTCTTCTTAGCTTTATACTTGAAGACGATGATCTTTTTGTCTTTGCCCTGTTCTACAACTTCGCAAACTGCTTTTAAGTTAGCAACTTCATCAGCAACGCGAATGCCGTTTTCATCGGAAACCATAACTACTGAAAGCTCTACCTTATCGCCAACGTTAGCGTTTAACTTTTCAAGCTTTAAGGTTGCACCGATTTCTGCCTTGTACTGCTTATTACCGTTATCTACGATTGCGTACATTAAATTTGTCCTCCTCTAACCAGTCTCGCCGAAAAATAGGCGTGCTTAAAAGCAACTTAATTTAACCCTTTCGTGCGGCTCGATTTGTATTCTATAATATAATGACGTAAAAGTCAAACGATTTTAAGTGTTTTTTAAAGGTTTTTACCTGTTATTTACCTATTTTTAAATAAATTTAAAGTAATTTTACTTTGTATGAATATTTACCATAATTTAAGCAAAAATATTATTAAAACTAATTTTTTAGGAGTTGAAAATGAGTAAAAACCTATCTAATAAAAGCATTTTAACTGAACTTTACCAAAACGCACACACAGCGATGCAGTCAATAAAAAACCTTTCACCCGAAGTTGAAGATGCTTCCGTTAAGTGCGAGCTTATTACCGAATACAACCGTTACCAAAAAATTATTGACGAAATAAACACCTTAATGGATAAATATCAAGTAGAAAAAAAAGACATCGGTGTATTTAGAAAAGTTTCTATGGCGGCAGCTATTAAAATGAAAACTTTTTTTAGTGCTAAAAAGAAAAAAGTTGCCGATATGATGATAAAAGGCTCGGTAAACGGCATAATAGAGTTGACGTCTATTAAAAACGATAACAACCTGCCAGAAGACATAAAAATTGCATTAAATAAACTTTTGTCGTTAGAAGAACAATCGATTGAAAATTTTAAAGCGTTTTTATAAATAGTAGCGTTATAATATTTACCATTATTACCAAAACAAAAGCACCCGTATAGGTGCTTTTTTTGTTTTTAACTATAAAGTAAAATCCATAGCGATGGACTTTTCCGTTACGGCTTGCAAATATTTTTTTACAACAGAACAATGATACTCGTCCTGTTGATAAACGTCTAGCGCAGCGAAATCGTCTAAAATAACTTCTAACATAACGTCGTAGTTTCTTGGTGATTTAAGCTCGTTTATACGTACTTGTATGCTTTTTGCCGTGGGAACGTTACCTATCATAGATAACAAAACTTCCTTGGCTTTTAAAGGGGATTCACCCTCGTTTAACTTAAAACAAACCACGTGCTTAATCATTATTAAAATCTCCTTCTAAAACGGTATTATCCATTTTGTTTTTACTTTTTTTGAACAAAAATTTTAGTTTTGTTTCACTAATAATTACCGAAATAAAAATAAGCGTAAAACCTATTATAGAAACTGGCGTTAATCTTTCCACCCCACCGATTATCGAAAATATAAGCCCAAAAACAGACTCAAACGATAAAATAATAGATGCTTGCGATGCCGGCACTAGCCTTTGCCCTATAATTTGCAAGCCTTGTGCTACGAGCGTACATACGAGCGCTAAATATAATAGTTTTAATACCGTGGGAGTATTAAACGTTAAGTTATAATTACTAGACTCAAATATAAGCGTGCCTCCTAGCGACACTACGCCAACAACTAGCAACTGTACAAACAGCATAGCGATAGAATCAGCGCCTTCACCCTTAACGGAAATTACAATAATTTGCAAAGCGTAAAATATAGCACCTATAAGAGTTAAAATTTGACCGATACCAACGGTAAAGTTTACACCGTCGTAAAATGCGACGAACGCTATACCGATTAAGCAGGTAAACCCTGCAATAAAACTAAACACGTCGGGTTTACGCCTAAAAAATATCCAACAAATAAATGGTACTAATACCGTATAGGTTGAAGTTAAAAAAGCGTTTTCGCCAGGGGTAACGTTAGTTAAACCATAGGTTTGGAATATATACGCTGATGCCAAAATTGTACCTAAAATTAGACCTACGGTGAGCGTTTTTTTTGACATTTTGATTATTCGCTTAAAAAATACGGCAAATAAACATAAGGAAGATAATAAAAATCTTATTGCCAAAACAAACAATACTGGTAAACTATCTAGTGTATCTTTAAATATTATAAACGAAGTTCCCCAAATGACTGTGGCAAGCGTTAATAGCGCTTGCCCTAAAAAGGGGACTTTTCTTTTAGTAGTAAGCATAACTACCGATATTTTTTATAAACTAATAGACGGCAATTTTCGCACTCAATAACGTTACCGTTTTCTAAATCAGCAATGGCTTTCATAGAAAGCTCCATACCACATGAAGCGCATTTTTTACCAGCTAACGGAGTAAGTATCGGGAAGTTTTTATCCTTACGTTTTTCATCATACTTAGCCATTAAAACGGGATCTATACCCTTTTTAAGGGCGTCAAGTTTTGCTTTAACTTCCTTAACCTTAGGTTCTAATTCTTTTTTAAGGTTATTATACTTTTCGCCATATTCTTTATACTGAACTTGCGCGCGTTTGGTGTTTGTGCCAACTTTAGCGTATTCCGCTTTAACTTCTTCCATAGAAACGGTTATCTTTTTAAGGGTGTCTTCTAAACTTTTAATAGAATTTAAAATTTCATCAGCCTTTTTTAACATGTAAGAAGCATCTTCTTCGGTTTCACTCCCTTCGATTTCAGAATTGATATACGCTAATCTTTCGGAAAGTTCTTTTTGTTTTTCGATAACGGCATTAAACTTGTTTAATAAATCTTCAGCCTTGGCGTCTAACTTAGCAACTACGTCGCCTACAGTTGAAAGAAATTTATAAGCAATTGCATACTGCTTTTTTTCTTCACTACTGTTAAGGGTGTTTTCTAAAGACTTTAATTCCTTATCAATTTCTTGGTACGTTAATAACTTTTCTATCATAATGACTCCTTTTTTGCCAAAACTGGCAAAGTCTTTTTATAAAAATTTTTCATCGTCGAAAATTACCGCAGGTATAAAAGTTTTTGCATAATCGTAAAACTTTGTAAAGCCGTAAAACTCCGACGCGTAATGCGTAATTAATAGTAATTTTTGACCCCGTTCAAGCACTTCTTTAATAACGTGGTGTGGCATATCCGTAGTAACAATGACGTCGGCATCACCTAAATATTTTAACGCAGAACTACTTCCGCCACCACAAAAACTTACCACTTTTTTGATTTTATCGTTTAAGTTACCGTATGTAAAGTAGTTTTTTACCCTTAAAACAGACTTAGCGTTTTCGATAAAACTTGAAAAAGTATCGTCAACGGTAAACTCCTTACCATAACCTAACCCGTTATAAATATCTTCTACAACGGTTAAGTTTTTACCACCGAGTGCGGTTGCTAAACTATCGTCAATGCCATCTTTTGCCATATCTAAATTTAAGTGCATAGATATAACGCTTATACCATTTTTAGCACACGATAAAAGCGCGCAAGTTTGGTTATCTATGCTTAAACTTGATATAGGATAGTAGATTGCTGGATGATGCGTAACAATGCAATCGCATTTGTTTTTAATTGCTTCTTCTACGGCGTCCATAGATAAATCTAAGGTAAATAAAACCTTGTTAACCTCATCCGAAGCTTTTAATATTATGCCTGAATTATCGTGATCACCCCTATCTATACAAGCCTTGCTTAAATAAAGGGGGGCTTTTTCTTCTAAAATAGATAAAAATTTACTAATTTTCATGATCAAAAATAACCTTTTGGTATTTTTCAATTTTTGCTTTAAAATCTAAAACACTATCTTCTTTTATAGTGGGGCTTTGTAGCCAAAGATTTATAGATTCAATCTCTTTAAGGTATTTTTCCTTAAAAGCCTTGCTTTTGTTTTGTAGATTTTCCCGCCCGAACTCATACTCTAAATCGGTATAAAAATCAGGGGTATCGGATAAACTAGCCACGATTAAATCATAAAATTTGCCGGCGTCTTTAAAAACGTAGTCACGCTCTAAATAAAAACCGTTTTCAACTAAAAAACGTCTTAACTTATCGGTATTTTTCATTGGTTGAAGCACCAGCGTCTTAATACCAGTTCGCGTTAGGCACTCTTTTAAAATTTGGATGATTTCTTCCCCGCCCATACCGGCAATAACGGCTTCATCAATAAAAATATCGACCCCCGTTAGCCCGTTTGCAAGGACAGGAACGGCTAAACGCTTATCAACCTCGGTTTTTAACAGCGTCTTGGCTTTAAGTAAGCATTTTTCGCTAATATCGGTAAAAACAAGTTTTTTGCACAAATTATTATCCAATGCTTTTTTGGAAATATAACCGTGGTCGCAACCGATATCAGCCAAAACGGATACTGGTTTTATTACAGATAAAATTTCGTCTAGACGGCTCATTAATCGACGAAATCCTTTAACTTTTTACTGCGTGAAGGATGACGGAGTTTCCTTAAAGCTTTGGCTTCAATCTGACGAATACGCTCACGCGTAACGTTAAACTCTTTACCAACCTCTTCTAAGGTACGCGGTCTGCCGTCGTCTAAACCGTAACGAAGACGTAAAACCTTTTCCTCACGCGGGGTTAAAGTGTTTAACAACCCAACGAGTTGCTCTATTAACGCTAAATTATCAACTGTGTCGGATGGGGATCTATTTTGGTCGTCTTCGATAAAGTCGGAAAGATGACTGTCTTCTTCTTCACCGATAGGTGTTTCAAGCGAAACGGGATCTTGCGCGATTTTTAAAATCTCACGCACACGGGCTTCATCAACACCCATTTCTTTAGCGATTTCTTCAGGGGTGGGTTCACGACCGAGTTCTTGCAACAAGCGTCTTGACACCCTTACCTGTTTATTGATTGTTTCAACCATGTGTACAGGGATACGGATGGTCCTAGCTTGGTCGGCAATAGCCCTAGTGATTGCTTGACGAATCCACCACGTTGCGTAAGTTGAAAATTTATAACCCCTTTCGTAATCGAACTTTTCAACAGCCTTCATAAGACCCAAATTGCCTTCCTGGATAAGGTCTAAAAACAACATGCCCCTGCCCATATATTTTTTGGCGATGGATACAACCAACCTTAAGTTTGCTTCAGAAAGTTTTCTGCGGGCTTCTTCGTCGCCGTCTGCCATCTTTTTGGCAAGTTCGATTTCTTCGTCAGCAGAAAGAAGCGGTATACGACCGATATCTTTAAGATACATTTTAACGGTGTCGTCTGCGCTTGATTCGTTATAAAGTTGCTCGTAAAGTTCTTTTTCCTTTTCGATTTCGTTAATAACTTGCAAACCACTTTCTTCAACGTATTTATAAATTACGTCGAGTTCCGTCGCGGTAGGTTCAAATTTAGATAATCTTTCAAAAAGTTCATCTGTGGAAATATTACCTTTCTTTTTATATTCGACGATAATTTCATCCACGGCAATAGATAGTTCTTTTTTCAAAGTTTCTTCTTTAATCATTTCTTCCATAAAGTTCTCCTTGGGTTAATTAAGCCCGTTTTTTGCAATCATTAATTCTTTTAATTCGGAGGCGATTGCCTTCCTTTCATCAATATCCGTTGCGGATTTATATAGTTTTGTTAAGTTATCAATTTTTTTATCAATAGTTTCCGTTTTTAAAGAGTTTACGCAATCTTTAAAAAACCTTTCTTCATCTAAGCCTTTATTTTCAGCAAGTTCAATTTTAAAAATCTCTTTAATATCATCATGCATGCTTTCATCTGCACAATCGAATACTAAATTTGGCTTTATTAGATTGCCGTTTTCTTTAACGACGTACTGCTGTAAAAATTTACCCGTAGCCGTGGGAAATTCAATTGACTTAATATCTACGTCCTTTACGTAAGATTTATTAAATAGATAGCCGTGTAAAACGTATTTTTCCGCCTGGGAAAGCCTGTCCCCCGTAATGGTTTCTATAATAGGGGCTTCGGTACGTACCACGCCGTTTTCAAAATCGGACAACTCTCTTTTTAAAGATTCATACGTTATGCCTGTCATATCACGCACGGCTTTTAATAAATCTTCCTTCTCGGAAGCCGATTCGCTTGAAGCGATAACGCGTAATGACTCCTTAATAAATTTACGCTTGCCATCTACCGTGCCTATATCAAAGGTACGCTTTAATATATCCAACTTAAAATCTATTAAAAGTTTTGCTTCTGAAAGTAATTTTTCATACGCATCTTTACCTTGTTTTTTGATTACGTCGTCTGGGTCGAAGCCGTCTGGAAGTGAAACAACCTTGACTTCTAAACCCTCGTCTTTTAAAATTTCCAACCCACGTATAGATGCTTTTTGACCTGCAAAATCGCCGTCGTAACTTATATAAACGCTATTTGCAAACCTTTTTATAATCCTAGCTTGGTCTTTAGTAAGCGCCGTACCCATGCTTGCAACAACGTTGTTAAACCCTGCCTGTACAAGCGATATTACGTCCATATGACCTTCTACAATGATTATATCCTTTAAGCCAACCTCG
The DNA here is from genome assembly GCA_017624285.1 of Clostridia bacterium. Classification (GTDB taxonomy): domain Bacteria; phylum Bacillota; class Clostridia; order Christensenellales; family Borkfalkiaceae; genus UBA11475. The sequence continues at coordinate 9,457 of JAGANI010000019.1, read as the reverse complement.
TTTTTATGCTTTTTTAAGTTATTTAAGTTAAACAGCGTTTTACCCTTGGAAAACACTAAAGTTTCCCTCGTGTTTACGTATTTACCAACGTCTTTACGCTCAGTAATAATTCTACCACAAAACGCCACTACGTTGTTAAATTGATCGATAACGGGTATTATCAAACGCCCTGCAAGCGCATCGAAGTACCTGCCTTTTGACGAAACGGATACCGCACCTGATAAAACCATATCGTCGTAACTATAACCTTTAGTTTTTAAGTAATTTGGGAGCGACTCGTAATCGAGCGAAGCACCCACGCCAAACTTATTTAAAATTTCATCCGACAACCCACGATGTGCAATATACTCTTTATGAGCGTCGCTATCGCCGTTACGAAGATTATTTGCGTAAAACCTTGCCGTTTCCTTTAAGATGCTTAAAACCGTTTCTTTTTTAGATTTTTGCTCTTTAATACGGTCGTCCTCGTAAGTGATACTGGGGATTTCCATCTTAGCCTTTTCAGCTAAAAGTTTAACGGCGTCAAAGAAGTCTAAAGACTCGATTTCTTCAATAAACTTGATGACGTCCCCACCCTTATGGCAACCAAAACAGTAATAAAACTGGTCGATACCGTTTACACAAAAGGACGCAGTCTTTTCGTGATGGAAGGGGCATCTACCCCAATAGTTAGGACCACGTTGTTCTAAGTGAACGTACCTACCGATTACTTCGGTTATATCGGATTTACTTTTAAGTTCGTCTAAAAATTTTGTATCGAACCCTCTCATATACCTACCTTAACTTATCTTCCAACTTTTTGGAATATATATACTATTAAACGTTGAAACCGCGTATCTATCCGTCATACCCGAAAGGTAATCGCAAACGACGGTTTCCACACCCCATTTTGCAATATTATCTTCACTATACTCGCTAATCTCTTCGGGATGAATCGTATAATACTCGTACATAGCGGATAACATACGCTCTGCTTTAATTTCTTCCCCACGAGCTTGTTTAGAGTTATATACAACTTCAAACAAGAACTCCCTTAAAAGCCTAGTTGCCTCAAAAACCTCCTGCTCCATAGCGACTTTGTTTTGACCGTCGCTGGCGCTTACGATAGCAAGTATCATTGTATTGATACGTTCTCTAGAAGTTTTACCTAATACCTTAACTAAATTTTTTGGCAAATCGTTTTCTGTAATAATTTTAGCGTCGATTGCGTCGTCGATATCGTGGTTAATATAAGCGATCCAATCGGAAAAACTTACCACCTTGCCCTCTAACGTAGAAGGGTTTAACGACATTTTATGGTTTTCGATACCGTCGCGCACTTCTTTAGTTAAGTTTAGACCGTTACCAGCATTTTCTAAAATTTCTACCACACGTCTTGACTGAACGTTATGCTTAAAACCGTGCGAGCATAATTTATTTAAAATTCTTTCCCCAGAGTGTCCAAACGGCGTATGCCCTAAATCGTGACCTAATGCTATGGCTTCGGCTAAATCTTCGTTTAAGTATAGCGAGCGCGCGATACTCCTAGCAACCTGCGTAACGTCTAACGTATGCGTTAAGCGAGTACGGTAATGGTCGCCCTCTGGTGAATAAAACACTTGCGTTTTGTTTTTTAAACGCCTAAACGCTTTTGAATATAAAATCCTATCCCTATCACGTTGAAACTCCGTCCTCATTGGGCAAGGGATTTCTGTATTATCGCGCCCTTCGGTATTGATGGATTTTTTAGCAAACGGTGATAAAAATTGTTCTTCCATTTTAAAAGTTCTTTCTTTCATAAAAAACCTCAAAAAAATCTTTGACACTTACTAATACCAAGTGTTAGTGTTGTTTTCCTTTTTTTATTTTAAATATTTTTAAAATATATATATTAATTTTTATATTTTAATTAAAAAACAAGTTTTTTTACAAATTAAAAAGCCCATAAAGGGCTTTTTTTAAGCAACTATGTCGCTATTTAATATTTTATCTATTTTTACTTTTAACTGGGATAAAGTAACGTCGCCAGTAAATACTTCAACCAGTTTACCGTCTTTATTGATAAGCGCCGTAGCGGGATACGTTTTTAACATAAACCTATTAAACAACTTATCTTGCGAAGAATACTTGCCAAACATTACGTTATAAGTTGACCAATCAGCCTTATTGTTTTTAGTGTCTACGTCGGAAATGAAATATTCCACCATATTATCGGAATATCCATCATCACCATTAATCGCTAAAACTTTAACCTCACCCTCGTAATAATCGTAAACTTCCTGTAAAATCGGGATATGTGAGGAATTATCCATCTGCCAGAAATTTACAAGGATTATTTTACCGGATAAATCGGTATCTTTAACCACGGTATCGGTTAAAAATAAATCAATTTTAAAACTACCCACGCTATCCCCAGGGAATACTGAAATTTCTTCCTTTTCAGCAATAACGTAATCAGATAAATCGCTAGGTAAGGTAACCACGGTATCTACTATAAGCATCTCCTCTATATAAGCACCTTTAACGCCTACCATAACGGTACTGCCCTCGCCCTGACTTTTTACGTCGTAGTTACAAGTAATGTACTTGCGCCAACCAACGATTTGATTGTTATTATCAAATAAGAAAATATAATAGTATTCCGCCGTCTTGACGGTTATAGGAGCGCTATCTTCAAAATACTTTTGATCGCTTAATTCTTTTTTAACGGCTTCTGTTATACGGATAGAAAGTTTTACTTTGGTTAAAGAAACTTCACCATCTTCGTTATGGTTATAATCAAAGTATAAGGAAACTTTGCCGTTAGGATCTGTAGCATAAGTATTATAAACTGAATCTAAATCAAAATCGCCAATCCCTAAAAACCCAAAAACAACGTCCGTGCCAACTTCCGTCTTAACCTTGTCGTAAACAATATTATCTGGAGTAGATTTAGCATCGACTTCAGTATAGTAACAATAAGCACCATCGTAATAATAATTATTTTTAAGTTCCGTACTAATACCTACAATACTTTTTGAAGTGGATTTTTCACCCGCCATAGTGATATTGCCGTTATCATCGCCGTAAAGCATAAAAGTACGATCGATCGTTTGAGAAACTGGCTCGATATCCAAACGTCTTTCTAAATTATACTCTCTAGACTGTGTTGGGGAAAGTTCTTTTAACGTGGAATTTAAATATACGGTATTAAACTTTTCAGTTTCCTCTTGAGTTGCTAAAGTATACTCCCCGGTAAAAGTTTCCTCATTACCAAAAGTATCACCCTCGTCATCACGACAACCAACGAAAGTCAGCGAAACGGATAAGACCATTATTAAAGTTAAAAATAAAGTTATAAACCTTTTCATAAACCCCTCGATTGAAGATTAATATAATTTTATTAATTATATTCTATTTAAGGTTAATTTGTCAACTCATTTTTTAAAAGGTCGCTTTTTTGACAATTATAGTTATTGCAAACGATATTTTTTTTATTTGTATTGCAAATTGTTTTTTTTATGTTATAATAAAATTACCGAACTTTTAGGAGTTTAACATGAAATTAACGCCTGAAAACACCAACCTTTTTTTCGATTTAGATGGTACGCTTATAGTTAATGGTGAAGCTAATGAAGAAACCATAAAAGCCGTTATCTACGCTAAAGCAAAAGGTTGTAAAATATACCTAAATACTGGTAGAGCAAGGGGTAATTTACTTAAAAGTATCGATAAGCTATCAGGGATACCTTTTGACGGTTTTTTATGTGCTGGTTGTAGTATATATACTGGAACGGGGTGCGAAAACGCCATATTAGAAACCACTTTAAAAAGCGAAGAAGTGGATAAATTAGTACGCTACGGTTGTGATAAATCTTACTGGTTTACGGTTGAAACAATCGATAATATTTTTATCGGTAAAATACACGGTGAGATTACTTATACTAAAAAACAACTTGATGCATTTTACCTTGATATGATGCAACAACTATCTAACGAGAAGGTGGTTAAAATATCGTACTTCCCTCCAAAAGGAACAAAAGACGATAATATAAGTAAAATTTTTAGCCAATACGACTGGGTAGTATACCCGCATTGTTACGAACTTTACCATAAGGGCAAAAATAAAGGCAGTATTTTAGAAATCTTCCGTAATACATTTAAAATTAAAGACGGGGTTTTTGTAGCCTTTGGCGATAGTGAAAACGACTTAGACTTTTTTAAGCATGCTGACGCTTCCGTTGCCATGCGCCATGCACCAGACTTACTAAAAAATTTAGCAACTTTTACCGCAACAACCCCCAACGGGGTCGCGGAATTGATTTATAAACTTATATAATCTTTTTTACTTTTATTATTTTAAGAGGTTCTATATGAAAAAATTACTTAAACTTACATCTTTATTTTTGGCATCTTTATTTATATTTAGTGCTATTTCTTGCACAAAGCCAAATGACGACGGTGGCAATAACGCACCACCAACTTCAAACGTAGCTGAATACGAATTATCCCTAGACGTAAACACAAGAAACAGATACTACGTTGGTGAAAAGATTGACTTTAAAGTTAAATACTTAAAAAACAATCGTTTGGTGGATTTTACTGAAGAAATAACATGGACTTCGGACTGCCCCACGTGCGTATACATTGATAACGAAACCGATACTATAACACCTATCGCACTTCCAAGTGAAGTAACACCTGGTGTGGAAAACACTATTACCCTTACCGGTACGCATAACGAAAAATCTAAAGTATCGTTTACTATCACGGTTTATTATATTTCAACTAAGTTTAATTTAACTGCGGTTAAAGAAGTTGACACTCTAACAGTTGGGCAAACGATTGAGTCAAGCAAAGTATTTACCCAAGCAGCAGGTGCGTTTACAACTAATTTACCACTTAACATGGAAAGCTCTGATAGTAGCGTTATTGAAGTCGTAAACGGTAATTTAATTGCTAAAAAGACTGGTGAGGCAACTATAACTGCAAAAACGACTTATAATAAAAAAGAGTACAATGCTGATAATAGTGTATCTGCAAACGTATCGGTTATATTTAACGTTGATAAAACTAATTTAGTTATCGCCGACGACGATACTGATACTATAAACGTAACTTCTGTTTATTTAAAACATAATAATCAAGCGATAGACGTCGCTACCCTATCCTATGACGTATCCGACCAAACTATTGCTTCCGTTAACGAAAACGGCGTGGTAACGGGTTTAAAACAAGGTAAAGTGAACGTCTACCCCACGGTTGTTTACGATGGCCAAACATATAGTGGCGACCCCATAACGGTTTCCGTTTATGATGACGAAAACGCGATTTCTAGTAGTGCTTTAACAAGTGAACAAGTAAAAAAAGACTCTATCTACTTTGACTGGAACGGCAGGGTAATGTTTGACGATAACAACACTTGTTTTATGCATAACTCCACTGGCTTTACCGTAACGTTTGTAGGAACTAAGCTTGACATAAGTATTATGGATTATAAATGCGATGCCGAAGCTACGCCAAGGGTAAGGCTTTACTTAGATGGTGAAGATTACGGTCAATACTTAACTAGCAGTGTTTTTAACGCAATTAAAAACCTTGACTATGGCTTACATACCGTAAGGATGCTTAAAGTAAATAGTTCTTGGACGAACGGCAAGTTAAATGGTATCGCGCTTTTAAATTTAATTACCGATGGTCAATTTGTACCGACCGAAAAAAGAACGCTTAAATTTGAGTTTTTTGGTGATTCTATAACAGCTGGTTACGGCTGTGGTCAACCAGACTACCCACAATATACAACGGCAAATTTCTTTAACGAGGACGGCACTAAAACTTATGCACAATATACGGCGGATTATTTTAATGCGGAATCATCAATAATAGCATCAAGTGGCTGGACGCTTGCTTACGACCAACCCACTTGGAAGAGTATGATACCAAGATATTTTGAAGGTTATTATTTACACACAAATATCAACGCCCATGTACCTAGCGTTTGTGAAGATAACCATTACGACGTTACCGTAGATAAACCTGACGTAGTATTTATTAACCTTTGCACTAACGACTTAAACAATACTATTTTAGCTGAAAGTTTTGGTGGCAACACTACCGCGCGCGATAATGCCTTTGTTAACGGCTATAAAGGGTTTTTAGCAACCATTAGAAACGCTTACCCCGACGCTAAAATAGTTTGTGTAAACGGTCTTATGCGCGATAGTGGCGCACTATTGATACATCGTGCTATAACCGAATTTAATTCTACTAACGTTTACCAGGTAACGTTACCTGCAAATACTAACGGCTTAGGTAGTCACCCTGATGAAATAGGCAACCGTGACGGTGCTGAAGTTTTAATTAACTTTTTAATTGATAACGGCATCGTTGCCGACCCTAACGCTTAAAATATTTGTCATTCTGAGCGCAAGCGTGAGAATCCCCTGTACTCTCTTGTCATTCTGAGCGTAGCGTGAGAATCCCCCACACCTATTTTGTCATTCTGAGAAAGCCTTTTGGCTTTCGTAAGAATCTCCTACCTTAGAAAATTGAAAAACGGAGATTATCACGTCGCTAACGCTCCTCATAATGACGTAACACACTTGTCATTCTGAGTAGGACTTTTGTCCTACGCGAGAATCCCCCACACCTATTTTGTCATTCTGAGCGTAGCGTGAGAATCCCCCACCTTAGAAAATTGAAAAACGGAGATTATCACGTCGCTAACGCTCCTCATAATGACGTAACACACTTGTCATTCTGAGAAAGCCTTTTGGCTTTCGTGAGAATCCCCTACAATATAAAACAAAAGGCAGGTATCCCCTGCCTTTTTATTATTTATAATTGTTTACGCCCTATATAAATAGGTTGTAAAATACCACTCGTACCACTCTTTTGGAATGGATTTTGATCTATCATAAAATTTACAAGTACCTATACAAATATCATTAACGTAAAAGTTTATATAATAATCCCACCCATATTGTCCATTATATTCTGTTAAACATTTGCTAAATTCAAGATTTAATTCATTACTTATCGTGCTACTATCTACAGGTACAAAATATATGCTTAAATTAAACCATTTATCACTTCTGTGATACTTTTCAAGTTTGTTAGCCCAATAAGCATCTTGTGGATATGGCACTTCTTCAAAACTTATATGTTGATAAATCGTTGGGTTATGATATTTATCATCAACTCCTCTTTTAGCAGTGAAATACAACTCCCTGTGAAATCTATTAAACGGTGTATACCCAATATAAGTATTACCCGTATTAATAAAATAAAACCCTTTATCGTCTATTTTATCTTTTATTTTTTCATCGTATATTTCTATAAAACGCTCAAAAACACTTATATCGTCTTTGCCGTCAATTCTATCAATACCATCTAAAGCCCCACTAGTGGAATTTGATGCTCCTAAATAAACGTCCTTTCCTTCCCAGCAAATTTCAGTTGTATATATAGGAGCGTTATCTGTAAAACGAATACCACTAACGGATTCGTATTGAATTAATTCTAGTTGTAACCGTGCAAAGTTTGTATTTGCACCATCATCACTAGTATCTTTACAACTTATTAGCATTAAGGAAGATAAACTTATTATTAAACTTAAAAATATAGTTAAAAATCTTTTCATTTTTATAAATCTCCTTTTTTAATTTTAACCTGTGGGTGTGGGAGTTCTATAGTACCTACCACACTCACAGTAGAAGTAATCATAACCGCCTTCAGTATAAGCATACTGATAATAATGATCACTCATCCATACAAGTTGCATACTTGTTAGGCAAACGCCATAATGCCCGTCATCATAATACTCTACGTAGTTTGGCATAAAGTCATGACTTTCATATATTGGATATCCATTACAAATAGCACAATTATATTGATGTCCGTTGTTATTACAAATAAATGAATAGTCATCTACAATATATGAGTGATTAGAGTGAAAAAGTTTTATTCCGCAAAACGCACAAGAATCATAGTGACCATCTGCTGTAAACTCTACAAATACACTATTGTGTGAATGAGCCCCCACAAAAAGTACTGTATTACATCTAATACAATTATCATAATGACCTATATCATCGGCACTAGATATAATATTGTTGTGTTGGTGTATTACCCCATCTGGATTGAAAGTTAAAATACGACAATCATCATAACAACATGTAATATTAGGATTTATAACATAGTTATTTGTGTGAGAGTGTAACATGTTAGTATTTAACGTCATTGCTTCAGTAAAATATGGATATAGAAATTCTACAGGATAATACGTATAATCATGGGTGTTATCATTTTTCCAACCCATATGACCATAAATATAGTTTTCATCATAATCATAACAAACAAAGGCATGGCCGTTTTCATATTTATTATTATAATTTTGAAAACCCATAACTACAACTGGTTTACCAAGATCTATTTGACTTTTTATAAATTGTTTTATATTGTTTGTTCTTCCATCAACACTAGAAGTTCCACCATTATAATAATTTAATGTAACATTATTTAATAGACCTTGTTCTTCAAAATACACTTCTAAAACCTGTTTTAAATTTAAAATATTATTCTCTAACAGATTCCCCTGCGATAATGTAGAATAATTATTAGGATTAGACATATTCAAATCATCCGCCATTAAAATTAATTTTGCGTGTAAAGATGGCGTAGTAAATGTATTATTACTTTCACTAAAAAACTCATAAATTTGCAAACATTGTTCTAAAGTATAAGTATCAAAATCAAAATTTCCTCCTGTTGCCTCTAATGATGCCGTAGGATCGTCAAATACAACACCTGGGGATTCCCTTTCGTCTATCATATTTGTACCGAAAGAAAAAGTGTTCACATCATAGTTTTCAGGTATAAATACGTCACTTAAATATGTATCGTAATACGATAATATCATACATGCGGCGACATAATTACATGAGCCAAATACGTTATCTCCAAAATTATCTGTTAATCCTCTATAATACGCCTCTAAATATGTATCAAATTGTGTAAAACTATCATAATTATTAATCGTATTAACATTAGTTATTGCATCTTCTGATAATAGCCCACCCAACTCATTTTCATTAATTATACCCATATCATTATATATAAGACTTGCTAACTCATTTTTATTACTATTTACATTAGGAATAATAGGAAAACTTGTAACAAAAATAATCAACGCTAGTAGAAATTTCATAAAAAATCCTCCTTAATTTTATTTAATTTTGAAATTTTTAATATTTTACGGCTACGTTTAGCCGTAAAGCTAGCGTAAGATTATAGCCCCCTTTAGAAAATAAAGTTTTAAAATGCTTTTATAATTTTTCATCTCTTTGCCCCCTTAAAATATAATAATTTTTTGGACAAAAAATGCCCCTAGCTAAGTGTTAAGGGCATAAAAAATTAAATATTAAGATTTATATATACTTTAACACTTGCTCCTTATGTTTATTAAAAATACGTGCATTGTAGTATACCTACCTTTGTT
>JAGANI010000004.1 GCA_017624285.1 Clostridia bacterium | reverse complement strand
TACCACTTATGCAAGATAACGCTTATAACGTTATATCTTTCCAAACGGAAGATTACGTAAATAACGCAGTACTAAATATAACGCCTAAACCTGATAGCGTACTACGCGTATTTATGACGTATTATTCATCTGATACGATGGTAGATATCGGTCCACAAACCTTAAAAGGCTTTACAAGAAACGGCTTTACCGTAGTAGAGTGGGGCGGTAGCGAAATAAATAAATAAACTAAAAAAGGCTTTGCGTGTTGCAAAGCCTTAATTATTTTTAGTAAAACACAAATTAATCGATATCTTCTTTAGACCAAATGCCAGAACACCCACACGGTAAAACGATGCCGTCTTCGGTAGGTAAACCGACTTCGTAAGCGTTAAAATAGCCACCTAATTCCCTTAAATTTAAGGTTAAAATGTTTTTGATAACTTGTGGTTGTAACCCAGTAGTATAACTGTTTATTAAAAAGAACAACGGGTCGTCGGATAAAACCTGTTTACAAAGTTCCACAAGTGGGTAAAGTTCAGCTTCTAACTTCCACATTTCACCATTAGGGCCACGTCCGTAAGACGGTGGGTCCATAATGATAGCGTCGTACTTTTTACCACGTCTAATTTCACGCTGGACGAACTTTTTGCAGTCGTCGATAATAAAGCGAACGGGGCAATCTTTTAAGCCGGAAAGACGGACGTTATCACCAGCGCGCTCCACCATACCTTTTGCGGCGTCAACGTGGCAAACGGATGCCCCTGCACTTAAACAAGCGACGGTTGCGCCACCAGTATACGCAAAAAGGTTAAGCACGTTGATGGGACGGTTGGCGTTTTTTATTAACTTAGACATAATATCCCAGTTAACTGCTTGCTCTGGAAACAACCCCGTATGTTTAAAGCCCATAGGCTTGATTTTAAATTTTAAGTTGTTGTAACTAATTTCCCACTCGTCAGGGAAATTTTTATAAGTTTGCCACTTACCACCACCCGTTTCTGAACGGAGATACTTAGCGTTTAAGCCCTTAAAACTAGACATATCCGTTTTAGCGGGCCAAATAGCTTGTGGGTCTGGGCGAAGTAGCGTTACGCCTGCCCAGCGCTCTAACTTATAGCCGTCACCAGTAGTGATGACCGAATAATCTTTCCAATTAGCGACTTTCATTTAATACCTATAATTAATCGTTTTTAATAATAAGAGTTGCCGTAGCAGGGTTAGTTGCGATAGGAATATCGTATACAACGGAAATCCTAAGCAATGCTTTTACGTCAGGGTCGTGTGGTTGCGCCATTAAAGGATCCCAAAAAAAGATTATCATATCGATATCACGCTCAGCAACCTTAGCGCCTATCTGTAAATCGCCACCAAGTGGACCAGATAAGTAGCCTTTAACGTTTAACCCAGTTGCTTCCGAAACTAATTTAGAAGTAGTACCCGTACCGCAAAGATCGTATTCGGATAAAATATCTTTATTTTTAAGCGCCCAAGCAATCATCTCTTGTTTTTTATTATCGTGCGCGATTAACGCTAATTTTTTTATCATTATTAAGCCTCCTTAGGTTTTACAAATATATTTTATAATAAAGTAAAATTATTGTCAACCTATACCACCCTTTTTTATAAATTAATAAATATAGGCGTGTTATTTAGTGCTTAATTTTACCTTTAAATTTACTATTACGTTAAAAAACGGAAGGTTACGTAACCCTCCGTTTTAATTTTTTATTAAACTTTAACGATAGTAACGGTTGCCTTAGCGCCGTTTACGTCAATATCTTTAGTAAAGCCATCTGCGCTGCCAAAAATAACGTCTACCGCTAAAACGACGGATGCAATTTGATCTTTACCATCGTTAAACGCAGTTAAAGCATCACCTTCTGCTACGAAGTAAACTTTAATCTTATCGGTTACTTCAAAACCGGCGTCTTTACGCATCGTTTGTACTTTAGAGATAATTTCCCTAACGTCCCCTTCAAGTTTAAGTTCAGGAGTAACTAAAGTATCTAAAACTACGGTGATACCAAAATCGCTTTCTGCAACGTAGCCTTCTTTACTTTCGGACGAGATTAATAAATCATCTTGTGTAAATTCAAAATCAACGCCTTCGTAAGTAACTTTGTAAACTTCACCCTTTTTAACGGTGGAAACGACTTCAGTTGCATCACACTCTGCAAAGAACTTTTTAATTAAGCCTAAATTTTTGCCGTACTTAGGACCTAAGGTTTTAAGTTGCGGTTTTAAGTTGTACTTAATAAAGTCGGTTGCTTGAGATAAATATTCAAGCTCTTTAACGTTTAGTTCTTCCTTAGCGATATCTGCTAAATCGGTTGAAAGTTTAGTAGCACCTTCTGCGCAAACGAATACCTTTGCAAGGGGTTGACGATTTTTTAAGTTAGAAGAGTTTCTTGCAGCACGACCTAAAACTACGATATTTAAAACGTCTTCCATACCCTTTTCTAACTTAGCGTCGATAAAGCTTTCATCCACAACGGGGAAAGACGTTAAGTGTACCGAAATAGGCGCGTCTTTATAGAACTTAGGAACTAAGTTTTGATAGATAGATTCCGCCATAAACGGTGTAAATGGTGCGGAAAGTTTTGCTAAAGTAGTTAATACCGTGTAAAGGGTCGTATATGCAGCGATCTTATCATCGGTCATATCCTTACCCCAGAATCTTTCACGACCACGGCGAACGTACCAGTTAGAAAGCTCGTCAACGAAAGTTTGCATAGTTCTTGCGCTTTCGAAGATATTATAATTTTCTAAACCGTTATCGATTTCTTTAATAAGCGTGTTAAGTTTAGATAATACCCACTTATCCATTAAGGAAAGTTTGCAATCTTTAAGATTATACTTAGATGGGTCGTAATTATCAATACCTGCGTATAATACGAAGAAGGCGTAAGTATTCCAAAGCGTACCCATAAACTTGCGTTGACCTTCAGAAACGGCTTCTTCATAGAATCTTGACGGTAACCACGGAGCAGAACCCGTGTAGAAATACCATCTAACGGCGTCAGCGCCCTGCTTATCTAAAATTGACCAAGGATCTACTACGTTGCCCTTGTGCTTACTCATCTTGATACCGTTTTTATCGTTAACGTGACCTAAAACGATACAGTTTTTAAAGGGTGCTTTATCGAAAAGTAAGGTAGAAATTGCAATTAAGGTATAGAACCAACCACGCGTTTGGTCAACTGCTTCCGAAATAAAGTCCGCAGGGAAATGTTTTTCAAAAAACTCTTTATTTTCAAAAGGATAATGAAGTTGTGCAAACGGCATTGAACCGGAGTCGAACCAACAGTCGATAACTTCCTTTTCTCTAATAAACGTGCCACCGCAATCACAATCAAAGGTAACTGCGTCTATATAAGGACGGTGAAGCTCGATATCGCCTTCAATTTTACCTAACTTTTTAAGTTCTTCCTTAGAACCTATAACGTGCATCTTACCGCATTTGTTACAAATCCAAACGGGTAACGGAGTACCCCAGTATCTATCCCTAGAAATACCCCAGTCGATAACTTCCTTTTCTCTAATAAACGTGCCACCG
>JAGANI010000018.1 GCA_017624285.1 Clostridia bacterium | reverse complement strand
GTAATTATTATTTAATACTTCAACGTTGCCAACCCCTATCGAGGTTTCGCTATTACCAACAAATTTTAACCCGTCGCCTTCGTTTATACTAACGTCAGATTTTATTGTAATTTTAAATAAATCTTTAAATTTTGCAACAGATAAAACCTCGCCAATTTTAGCACCATAGTGCGCTTGGTTTTTAGTGTCAATTATATCAAAATTATCGTATAAATATGCAGTAGTATTATATTTACCTATAGTGAATACTTTTGCAATTTGTTCTTGTTCTTTAATAAAATTCGCAGTATAGTTATTATCGATAATCTTTCTATAAGATTCAACCGTTGCTTTAACGTAAGCGGGGCGTTTTAACCTACCTTCAATTTTAAAAGAGGTAACGCCGTGCTTTGCTAAAACATTTAAGTTTTCCATCAAACATAGATCGTTGGGTGAAAGCAGGTAACCTTTTTTATTATCGCAACTATAATTTAGTCTGCAAAGTTGTTTGCAAAGACCTCTATTACCACTATTGCCATTTTTTAGTGAAGACATATAGCAGTTGCCAGAAAAAGCCACGCATAAAGCGCCTTGTACAAAAAACTCAATTTCAAGTTCGGTTTTTTGTTTAATGTCTAAAATATCACTTAATTTAGTTTCTCGTGATAAAACAACCCTTGTAAAGCCTAGTTTTTTTAATAGTAGTGCGCCGTCAGCGTTATGTATACCCATTTGCGTGCTTGCATGTAAAACGATATCAGGGTATATCTGTTTAAGCAACGTTGCCATACCAAAATCTTGCACGATAAAGGCATCAGCACCAGCTTCTAGCGCCAATCTAACTAATTTTAAAAATTCGTCTACTTCGTCGTCTTTTACTAAAATATTTACGGTAATATAAACTTTTACACCGTATAAGTGTGCCTTTTGTATGACGGATTTTATATTATTACTATTAAAATTTTCAGCCTTAATTCTTGCATTAAAACCGTCTAGCCCCAAATAAATAGCGTCTGCGCCAGCGTGTATTGCTTGGTTAAAACTTTCAATATCGCCAGCAGGTGCTAACAGTTCGGGTTTGGTAAATCCATGGTTAAGTTTATCCATATACTTATAATACAATAAAATAGATAAAAAAACAAGTAAGTTTATTGCATACTTACTTAAGCAAAATAAAAAGCCTTACTTGTTTGTAAGGCTTTGGTATAAATTTTATTCCCACTCGATAGTGCCAGTAGGCTTAGGTGTTAAGTCGTATAAAACCCTATTTACACCTTTAACTTCGGTAACGATTCTTTGCGTGATATGGTTTAATAAGCTGTAATCAATAGGTTCGATAGTAGCGCTCATAGCGTCTGAAGTATTAACTGCACGGATAATAACGCACCATTCATCTGCACGCATATCGTTTCTTACGCCAACACTTTTTAAATCAGGGATAGCAGTAAAGTATTGCCATACCTTGCCTTCAAGCCCGTTTTTAGCAAATTCTTCACGTAAAATAGCGTCGGATTCTCTTACTGCTTCAAGCCTATCACGGGTAATAGCACCTAAACATCTAACGCCAAGACCAGGACCGGGGAAGGGTTGACGGTAAACCATACCGTGGGGTAAACCTAAAGCGTCGCCAACTACGCGCACCTCGTCTTTATATAAAAACTTTAAAGGTTCAACAAGTTCAAACTTTAAGTCTTCAGGTAAGCCACCAACGTTGTGGTGTGCCTTAACGCCTTTGCTTTCAATAATATCTGGGTAGATAGTGCCTTGTGCTAAAAATTCAATATCATCTAACTTTCTTGCTTCTTCTTCAAACACCTTAATAAATTCACCACCGATAATTTTTCTCTTAGTTTCGGGGTCTGAAACACCGTCAAGTTTATTTAAAAATCTATCAACGGCGTCAACGTAAATAAGGTTAGCGTCAAGTTGGTTACGGAAAACTTCCACAACTTGTTCAGGCTCGCCTTTACGTAAAAGTCCGTGGTTAACGTGTACGGATACAAGTTGTTTGCCGATAGCTTTAATTAAAAGTGCAGCAACAACAGAGCTATCTACACCACCAGATAAAGCAAGTAAAACTTTTTTATTACCAACCTGTTTACGGATTAACGCAACCTGCTCGTCAATAAATGCGTTAGCAAGGTCAAAGTTAACAATTCTTTGCATAGATTCAGGTCTTTTTTCTGCCATTGTATTACCTCGTAAATAATAAAATTTTATGTACTAAGTATAGCATAAAAACGTCGTGTTATCAATAATTTTTTATCAATTTTTTTTGCGATAGATAAATTTTTACTATAATAAAATTTTATATTTTTATAAAAAATATTTGTTTTAATTATTTTTACGTTTAACACGTAACACTATGTGTAAAAATATAAAGGCAGGGGTTAACCCCTGCCGTAATCAATCATCCATTGTTAATAAGTCATTTTGCAATCAAACGATAAGTTTTTGGGAGAGTGGTGCAAGAGAGCCTGATTTAGATTCTTTATTAAAAATTTCAAATTTTTTTGACGTTTCAATTGACAGTTTATTAGGAAAAACTGATTATTAAAAAAGACGGGATATCCCGTCTTTATTTTTTTATTATTTTGCTTTAATTAATGCAGCTGCGCCGACAATACCAGCGTCGTTGCCAAGTTTAGCGGTTAAAATATCAACTTTTGGCGCGTTATGGAAACCGTATTCTTTTTCCAAACAATATTTTTTAATCATATCGGTAAAGTAGTCGCCTTGTGCAGAAACGCCACCGCCGATAATCATAGCTTGTGGGCGGAAGATATTCATAAAGTTAAGCATACCTTCAGATAAGTAGGTAACGTAATCGTCAATAACTTTAATAGCCGTTTTATCGCCTTTTTTGTGTGCGTCAAAAATAATTACGCCGTCAACCTTTTCGATATCACCACCACAAAGTTCCCACATTAAAGATGTTTTATCTTTAAGCATTGCTCGTTTAGCGTCTCTCATAAGCGCTGTTGCCGAAACGTAAGCTTCTAAACAACCAGATCTACCGCAAGAACATTGTTCACCACCAAAAATAAGGGTCATATGTCCAAGTTCCGTACCTTTAGAGTCGTAGCCTTCATAAAGTTTTCTATCAATAATAACGCCACCACCAACGCCTGTACCTAGGGTAAGCATAACTACGTCGTCATAGCCCTTTGCAGCGCCAAAGATAACTTCACCAAGTGCGGCAACGTTAGCATCGTTACTTAATTTAATTTCGGTATCGAAACGCTTTTTAAGCATGTCAACAACATAAACGTTAACCCAACCTAAGTTATAAGCACAGTCAACCCTACCAAGTTTTGTGGTCATAAGTCCAGGTGAACCTATGCCGATACCTGCGATATCTTTAATAGTTAAATTATTTTTTGTTAAAGTTTCGTCAATGCAGTCGCCAATATCATTAATAACCTTTTCAGGATTATCTTTAACGGTGGTTGCCCTAGTTTTAAATAAAACTTCACCCTCGTCGTTAACAAGACCGATTTTAACGCTCATACCACCGATATCTACACCAATATAATACATAATAACTCCTATAAAAATATTTATAATATAAGTATAATATAAAAAAACATTTTTAGCAAGTGAAAATATTTTTTTCAGTAATTTTCTAAACAAATTATGTATTTTTTTATATAAAAACGACTTAAAAAACCATCATAAAAACTTAATAATAAAGTAAAAAAACAAAAAGAAAAAAAATTTTAAAAAAAATTTAAAAAAGTTATTAAAAACGCTTGCAATTATTTTTTTATTTTGGTATATTATACAAGCAAAGCAAGAGAAAGCCGTTTGGGAGCTTAGCTCAGCTGGGAGAGCATCTGCCTTACAAGCAGAGGGTCACAGGTTCGAGCCCTGTAGCTCCCACCAATATTTTCTTGCTTTCGGATGCGGGAATGGCTCAGTGGTAGAGCGTCGCCTTGCCAAGGCGAATGTCGCGAGTTCGAATCTCGTTTCCCGCTCCATTTTTTTT
>JAGANI010000017.1 GCA_017624285.1 Clostridia bacterium | reverse complement strand
GATTTAAGGTATTAATTTTAACGGTCATCTTGCCATTAGCATCGAATTCAACAGTAGAGTTAGCTTCGAAATCACCACCTAAAACGGCAAGTTTATTTTTGATAGCACCAGTGTAAGCACTGGGGTATTCAGTTTGATTCTGTCTGATATCGTTAAAGCCTTCGTTACCTAAATCTGCAACAAGCGTTAACGGACCGTACATAATAGTAGCAAAGTTAGAAGAGTTGTTTAACTTAACTGTGTAGAACTTAAACGGTAAGTTATATTCAAGCTTATCGCCGTCTACCCAAGTACGTGAAATTTCGTAATAACCGTCTTTTAAGGTAAAGTCGGTAAAGTCTTCACCATTTAATTTAAATGATGCGCCCTTAGTCCAATCGGGGTTACGTAAACGTAAGGTTAAAGCACCTGCACCGTCGATGGTGAACACAGTCTTTTGATCTTCATTTAAGTTACCACTTTGTATAATGGTGATATCATCACTATGAGTATAAACTGATGGATAGAACATATTTACCGATACTGCAGAAGCATCTAAACTCTTATAATAAATAGCATAGTTAAGTTTAGCAAAGCTTTCTAAACCGGTAGAAGTACAGCACCAGAAGGACTGATCGTAAGTGTGGTAAACCTTGTGGTCACCAAACGCAGTACCAACAAAGTACGTCTTATAGCCGGTATCGGGATCCATCGAAGATAACGTATGGTTTGTGAAAGCGAATTCATAGAAATCCGCATACTTCTTATCACCCGTCCACTTAAAGAGGTAATCTGCAAGTTTAAGCATGTTTAAGGTACAGCAGGTTTCACAAGTAGATGAACCAGTTTGTAAGCAGTAAGAATCGTGTTGCCAGTTTTCATATAAACTTGTACCACCCATAGCGTAGATACGCGTCATAAGCATATCGAAAGCATTTACAGCAGCGGTAAAGTAATATTCGTCTGAAGTAGCTTCAAAAGCAGCCATACATGCGAAAATCTTAGGAATAGTCGTGTTAGCGTGCTTACCTTTTAAGTTATTGTGTGAGCCACTTGATAAGTTATCAACGTTATTATACCAGTCGCTAATTAAGTTGCCTTCCATAAAGTACTGACCTGCCCAAGCATAGTTAGCAGCCTTTTCGTTTAAGCCTAACTTTTTAGCTTCGTAACTGATGTTGTATAAAGCTTCAGCCATACCACCGTATTCGATACTCGGTAAACGGTTACGTTGCGCTTCAGTATAACCGTAAATAGTGTTATAACACCAATCAGCATGTGCAAACATCATTTCTTTACCGATTTCTTTAAGTTCAGCAGTAGGTGCATACATATAAACGTCGTATAACGCCTTTAAGTTATCGTGGTTAACACGCCACGGAACCCAAATAAATACGATTTCTTGAGAGCCGTTCGGGAAGGTTGTCTTTAAATAAGAACCGTAACCACGTGGATTACCTGTTTGACCTTCTAATACGGTTGTATAAGTACCACTTGCAGAAGGCGCCCAAATATACGGACCTTTACCAACGTATGCGTTGAATTGATCCATACATAAACCACCAAAATAACCTGCGTTAGCGGGGTCTAATACAGCGTATGCTTCTTGACATTTTTGGAATTCTTTAAGTAAATAATCAAGTCTTTCGAGAACGGTTTCGCCGTTATACTCGTAATCGCCCATATGTGCGGCTGCACGAACTAAACCTGCTAAGTAGTTAGAAGCGTATTGACCAGAAAGACCTCTGTTAGGAGCTTCCCAACCTTGGTAACTGGTTGCGCCCTTTGTATCTAAGCCTGCAACCATCCTATGGTTATAAAGCATCCTATCCTTATCCATAGACATCATATAATCGATGTTGGTTTGGGATAATTCTTCAAGCCAAGAACCTTCAGCAAGTTTAACGTCGCTTAAAGGTGTAACGAACCATTCTTGTTCAGGAACGGGGTTTTCGGTAACGTATTCAGTTGCGATTTCATCTTCAGTTAACGCGCAAGAGTAAATTTTAATATTATCCATATAACAAGGCGTGCCGGCGTCACTACTATAATAAGTACCACCGAAAGTAAGTTTTGTAGCTGTTGAATTAGAGAATACGTTGGGATTATACGGGAAAGCACCGCTAGAAACTAATTTACCGTCGATATAAATCTTAGCGGTTTCGCCATCAACGGTTAAAGCAACGTTTCTCCATGAGCCGTATAAATTAAAGTCATAGTTTACTTCATGTTTCTTGTCGGCAACAGTTTCGTTGTTAGTATATTTAGCCTTCATAACGTTGGTGTTATTCCACTTAACAGCTAAAACTAATTGTTGTGCCACGTTAGGTGCATAATCAAAGATACGTGCGTAACCACCTACGTTATTTAAAATATTAACGTCAACTGAAATTGTAAACTCTTTTAAGCCGTGTAAAGCCTTTGAGTCAACAGTCATCATAGATGCATTTTTAGAAGTACCTGCACCGTCTAATGCTAAAACGTTACTACCAATTTTAGAGTTATACTCTACCTTAGCAGTATTAACTAATGAACCATCGAACGCACGAATAGAATCTTTAGTGCCGGATTCAAAGTTGTATAAACTAATAAGTTTATCTTTATAAGTAAGCTTATCTACACCAGAGATTGAAACAAGTTCTTCTTCCGTTAACGCTTTGTTGTAAATTCTTAAATCAGCGATAGAACCTTTATAGTCCTTAGTGCTATCGGTAAACGTTGCGCCGATTGCAACTTTAGCGTTTTCGCCATAGAATTGTTTAAGAGAGAAACTCATATTATCAGCTGTCCTGTGCGACATATCGGTAGTTTTTACCGATGCGCAAAGCTCGCCGTTAACGTAGTAAGAGATAGTTTCTGGAGTAAACGTGTAAGCGTAATGTGCCCAAGTGTTAAAATAGGATTGGAGATTATAAGTAGGATATTTATAAGAAGCGCCCCAAGCCGATTCACTTTGTACGTTATATAAAGTACTGTCGTAACCTTGGTTACTATAAGCAACGCCGTTAACTATAAACGAAATATTAAGAACGGTGTTTTGGTTTGCATCAGTAATAGGCATTACTTCTACACGGTTGCTACCATCAACAAATACGTTTATAGGTCTTGACCAAGTGTTACCGTTTGACGGAAGTTTAAACCAGCCTGCAAAAGTAACGACGTCGTTATTTAATACTTCCTTATCAATGGAAATGTAGTTTGTCCTAACGCCAGTACCGGGTAAATTGATAGCGGTTTTGCCGTTGATAGCATCTTCAGTATAAGTGATACCATCGCTAACGATAGTAGCATCGGCTAAATCACCAACGGTATTTTTACCACGGTTGTCGGCATCAGCAAAATCTAAACCGTAAATTTGTGCATCAGCTAAAGCATCAGCTACACCACTTACGGGCGATTTAAAAGATACCGCGCCAAGGACAAAAACAATTGTTGCAAGTAGCGCAAGTAGCGCTAAACTTAACTTTTTAATTTGTTTTGTCATAATTAACTCCTAATATATTATTTTAAATTTAAAACAAAAATAAATAAACTATATTAAAAAATAAATTCTGTGCAAATTGCGAAATTAAGCCGTCGTAAACCGATTTAGCAAACGACGGCTTAAAATCAAATCGTATAAGTACTTATTTTAAGGAATAAGTATTAAAAATTATCTTTTGCGTAACTTTCTTAAAGAAATTACGAAAGCGCCTAAAATAGCAACTATTGCTAAACCAAATACACTACCAGTAGCGTTAACAGCGCTGTTGCAACCATCTTTTTTATCAGGATCTTTTACGCCACATGCGCAAACGCCGTCTTTATAGTCGTGTTGTTCAATTTCGCCTAAAGCAGAACAATCTTCACATTGATGTCTATGACCGTCTGCAGATACGAGATAATCAGAAGAATAATCGTGTTCAACAACAGGAATCGTTACAGAATCGATTTCTTGCTTATTAGTATCGTATAAGTCGCCACAGTATTCACACTTGTAGTGAGCTGCAACGCCTTCCTTAGTACAAGTGGGCGCATAACCTTGAACGTATACGAGTGAGTGATCGAGTGTTACTTTAATATCAGCGATTTCTTCACCATACTTATTGAAGGTCTTATCACAGTTCTTACAGGTATTGTGTGCAATGTAACCATCTTCATCACAAGAAGCGCCTTTACCTTCGTGCCATACTAAGTCGTGTTCAGGTAAAATTTCTAATCTACCGATAGCGTTCTTATCAGCGTCAAAGGTCATATCACAACCGTTACAGGTGTAGTGTGCTACACAACCAGAAGTCGTACAAGTTGCGGGAACTTCTTCATGCCATACTAAGTCGTGACCAGTAGCATAATCAACTAAGTCTTCGAGTTCGTATTTGTTTTCGTCTAATTTAACCTTACATACGTCACACTTGAAGTAACCAACTGTACCGTCTTTAACACAGGTAGCGGGTTTACCTTCATACCATGTTAAGCTATGACCGGTGAAAGGAATCTTAACGCTTTCAACTACTTCATAATTATTATCAAAGAGTAAATCACAATTGTTACAGGTATAGTGTGCTTCTACACCGTCTTCTGTACAAGTGGGCGCTACGTATGTATGCCAAACGTAATCATGACCAGTAGCGTAATCTGTTATATCGAAAATTTCTACCTTATCTAAATCGAATACGCAATCACAATCGTTACAAGAGAAGTGCTTAATGATACCATCGTCGGTACAAGTTGCAGGTTCACCTTCTTGAAGAACGTAATCGTGACCATTTGCAGGAATTAATAATTCTACGTCAACGTATACGGTAGTGTAAATATCAGCTTCAAGATAAAGTTCACCACAATCGTTACACTCTAAAGCGGGTTTAGCGCCAGGGTTTACACAATCAGGTTCAAAACCGATATAATCCGTATGACCGTTTTGACCGTGACCAGTTGCGGGGATTTCGTAATCGTAATCTACGGTATTAAAGATGTCAGATTCTACAAAGTACATACCGCAGGTTTCACATATAAGACACTCTTCATTACCAGGTTCGGTACAAGTAGGTTTATGATATTCAAATACTACAGCGCCGTCAATCGTGCCGTGACCTAATGCAGGGCTAGCTAACTCGTCTAAAATGTCAGTAGCGTTTTCATCTTGGTATTTAATATCACAAACTTCACAATAATAGTGCGCTTGCGTACCTTCTGTAATACAACCTGCTGTAGTAGCTTCAACAAAAGTTAAGCCGTGTGCAGGAATAATTAAATCATTATACGATACTTCGTTCTTATCAATATCAAAATATGCGTCGCAATCGTTACAAGTATAATGTTCTTTTACACCAGTAGTTACGCAACCAGCATCATCTTGAGCTTGAAGAACGTGATCATGTTGATATGCAACGGTAGGATCTATTTCATTAAAGTTTGCATCGTAGGTCTTACCACAAACACACTTATAGTGTTTTACGTTACCGTTGGTCTTGGTAGCGCAATCGTAATCTTGTGCATCAACCCAAGTACCGGGTAAAACGGTATCGTTAGATAACGAACGCGTTACGCCTGCAACGGTAATGCTTCTCTTAACGGTAAGGGTTAAATCTTCAGGAATAGTTTTAATACTTAAATCGTCTGAACCTTCAATTTCATACGACATGTCGAAACCTTGGAATACTTGCCAGCTTCCATCAATACGATTA
The DNA here is from genome assembly GCA_017624285.1 of Clostridia bacterium. Taxonomy (GTDB): domain Bacteria; phylum Bacillota; class Clostridia; order Christensenellales; family Borkfalkiaceae; genus UBA11475. Next base: position 11,232 of record JAGANI010000017.1, on the reverse strand, counting down.
CACATAAAATCATCACATGAAGCGCTAACGTCGCCTGCTTTTACTAAAAGGTCGTCAGCGTAATCAGTTGCGATTTGATCAGCAGTTAATACTGTAGAATAAATTCTGATATCGTCCATTGAGCAAGGTGTACCCTTGTCGCCAGAGTAATACGTACCACCAAAGGTAAGTTTGGTATCGTTTGCGTTACTAAACATCCTTGGGTTATAAGGCATATCGCCAGAAGCAACTAACACACCATCGATATAAACTTTAGTGGTAGTGCCGTCAGCGGTTACGGCAACGTTGTGCCATTTGCCCCAATCGTTATAAGTGGACTTAACTTCAAACTTGGTGTTAGTACCGGTTTCGTCCATAGTATACTTAGCGTTTAATACGTCGGAAGAAGCGCCACCCCATCTAACTGCTAATACCATTTGTTGTGCTGCGCCGGGTGCAAAGTCAAAAATACGCGCCCAACCACCTGCGGATGAATCAATATTAACGTTTACAGAAACTGTAAATTGACCTAAGCCTCTAATAACCTTAGAATCAAGTTCTAACATAGTAGCTTCTTTAGAAGAACCAGCACCGTCTAATTTTAATACGTTGCCCATGGTTGTATCTTTTTCAACCTTTGCGGTGTTTTTAAGTGTACCGTTTAAGCCACGTACCTTATCTAAACCGGGATTATTAGCATCTTCAAAATCGTAATGGCTTACAAGGAATTCTTTATAAGACATAGTACTAATACCACTGATTTCTTTAAGTTCGGTTTCGGTTAAAGCTTTATTATAAACCTTAAAGTCTGCAATAGAGCCTTTCCAGTCAGCCGTATTATCGGCATGGGTTGCGCCAAGTGCTACCTTTGTGTTTTCGCTATATAATTGTTTAAGCGAGAAAGATTCACTAGGTTTTCTAGTGGTCATATCAGCTAAGGTAAATTGCGCGCAAAGTTCACCATTAATAAAGTAGGAAATCTTATCTACTTCAAAGGTGTATGCGTAGTGCGCCCAACCACCGTATACCATTTGAAGGTTGTTTGCAGGGAAATTTTTAGTACCACCCCAATTTGTGTGGGAAGTTGTTCCAGACGTGATAGAGTCGTAACCTTTATTAGAAAAAGGCTTGCCATCAATTAGGAGTGAAATGTTTAATACCGTATTTTGGCTGGCATCTGTAACAGGCATAATCTCTAAACGGTTACTGCCGTCTTTGTAAACGCTGATAGGTCTTGACCAAGTTTGTGGGTTACTATTTAACTTCATCCAAGCGGCAAACGTAACAACGTCGTTATTGATGACTTCCTTATCGATAGATACGTAGTTCTTTCTTACACCACCGCCGGGGAAGTTAATAGCAGTTTTGCCATTAATAGCGTTTTCAGTGTAAGTGATACCTTCGCTAACGATAGTAGCATCAGCTAAGCTGCCAACTTTGTTATCACCACGATTTGCGCTATCGGAAAAATCGATACCGTAAACTTGACCGCTAACTTCAGCCAAAGTTTGTACGGGTTTATTATAGGTGCTAATACCTAAGATAAACACAATTGCAGTAATCAAAGTTAAGGCAACAAGACTTACTTTTTTGATTGCTTTTCTCATATAAACTCTCCTTATATATTATGGCTTTACGCCTTTATACATAAAGTATAAACCTAATTTTTATTTAAAACAACCCACAAAATCCTATATTAGGTGGACTTTTCTTAGATGTTTTAAAAAATTTTATAATTATTCCACTATAACGTTATTAAAATAGAAAAAAATTTTAATATAAATATTTAAAATAGCAAAATAAAAAAGACGTTTTGTTAAACGCCTTACTTACTACGCCAAAATACGTAGTCAACTAATAAATTTTTAAATATTTTAACCTTGTAGCGTTGCCACCCCTTATATGGCGTTCAGAAAGGTTTTTATCAAGCACTTTTTTTACTAAAACGTAAAGATGAGCGTCAATTTTTTTAAGCCTATCCGTCAAGTCTTTATGTACGGTTGATTTACTTATCGAAAACACCCTTGCCGTCCCCCTGACGGTATCACCTGTATCGATGACGTATTCAGCCTCCTCTAACACGCGTTTAATTAAATAATCCTGCAAAACGTTTGCCTCCAAAACTTAGTAAAATATATTATGTAAGTTTTCGACAAAATATTACAAAATTTTACCTAAAATAAAACCGTATTTACAAAAAAACGGTTTAAAAAAACCGTCAAGACCTGCTTGACGGTTTTTTATTAATTTACACACCACGTTATAAAATAAAACGTGTTTTAGTTGATTTTTTTAAAGTATAACATCCTTGATGCAAAAGAGCCTCTAAAATCTGCGCGGTCAGTCTCTAATTGAGCAAATTTTCCAAAGTTAACTTCGCCGTTAACTAAAATGTCGCCATAAGCAGTAAATTCAATTTGTTTTTTAACGTTGCTTTGTGGACGTGAAGTAACTTTATATAAAGCGTCTGCGTCAAGACCTTTAAAGCGATAACTTAACTTATTAAATTCGTTATTTTGAGTGTCGTCTATAATAACTGCGATGGCTTCCGACTTATCTTCAGATACTACCATAAAACCACCTTGGTTGGTTTTAAGCGAAGTTTCACCCAAACGGTAATAATTGCCGTATTGTAATAACTTTCTATGCTTTTTATAATACGCTACCTGCTTTTTGATGACGGAAAGTTCCTTCTTGGTGGATTTCGTAATATCAAATTCATACCCAAAAGCGCCAATCGATGCGATATTAAAACGGCTTTCTATGCTAGAATTACTATGCCAATAAGACGAAACGTGCGCGCCCATACTTGATTGTGGATAACCTGCAAGCGTGCCTTCTTGTATAAAAATACGATGATATGCATCAGTGTTATCACTGCCCCAGTTTTGTGGCATAAAGTATTGCATACCTAAGTCAAACCTACACCCACCGGAAGAACAACTTTCAAACAACACGTTAGGACAAGCCTTAGTTATTTTATCAAGCATATCCGTTTGATTTACGTAGTAATTATAAAAATATTCCCCCTGATTTTTAAGTGCGTGGGAGTAAATATCACTCATCGACCTATTATGATCCCATTTAACGTAATCAACGTTAACGTCTTTAAATAATTTAATAAGTTTATCGGTTAAAAAATCTTTAACTTCGGGGTTTGCTAAGTCTATACATAACTGCCATCTTCTTGAAATAGGCTCTACGTTAGGTACAGCTTGCGCCCACTCGGGATGTTTACGGAATAGTTCTGAATCAGCACAAATCATTTCAGGCTCAACCCAAAGACCAAACTTCATACCAAGCGCGTGGATTTTATCTGATAAATTTCTTAACCCGCCAGTTTTAGTTACGTTATCGTCCCAGTCGCCAAGCGCGCGTCTATCGTCGTTACGGTCGCCAAACCAGCCGTCGTCTAACACCATCATTTCGATACCGCAATCATGCGCTTTTTTAGCGATATCATAAATCTTATCGCCAGTAAAGTCGAAGTACGTACCCTCCCAATTGTTGATTAATACAGGTCTATCTTTATAAGCAAAATCGGGATTTACTATATGGTTAAGTGAAAATTTATGCATTTCTAGCGTAATGGCTTCTTCTGAAGATTCTACTAAAAAGATCGCTTCGGGTGAAACAAACTTATCCCCTTTACTTACCTTATAATATAAACCGTAATCACTCATACCAGTAAGCACCCTAACTTTTTTGTAAGGTGAAACTTCAACCAACTCTTTATGGTTGCCTGACCAGATAAGATTTAAGCCAATTACCTTGCCGTTTACTTTTAACATAACGAAGGGATTATGCGTTGCCGAAGATATACCTAAAATACTTTCTGAAACGTATTTACCAGATTTAATTAGCGTATCATGGCGATTTCTTTCAGCCGACCAAGCGCCGTCGTAAGTAACAACTTCAGCCTCGTCAGCGACAAAGTCTAATTGTAAAGACGACAATTTATCTACGTAAATATCCCCGTCGGTAGTGTTAACAACTTCAACGTGGGTTGCTAAAACGTCGCTATCATCAAAAACGGTATAATACTGGTTAAGCGTCGTGTTTGTATAAGCGTCTACGTAAGTTAAGCAAACGGTTTCACCTTTATTCCTTGCAGTAGGTAATGGAGAAGTAAAACCATCTACTATTTTTGCCGACACAAAATTAAATCTATTTGTAAACACGCCGTCTTTACATACGGTTAAAAAACTTTCCCTATTAGCGCAATCCCCTGTGGAAGACATTACCCTTGGTGCAATTGCGCTGTCATCATTACTAGCCATATAAATTTCAGGCTTAATAATAAACGAGTAATCTTTGCTATCGTTTATTTTTTTACCATAATAAAGCAACGTCGCCCAAGAATGCGCGGCGCCGTAATAATTATCCGTTTTAAAAATACCTAAAAGTAAAGTGTTGTTTTTAGAGTCGATTTTTATATAATCGTTTGTAATTTTAATCATAGAAATCTCCTAAAATCGTTAGTTAAAATTATTATATCTTATGGCAATATAAAAATAAAGCGTTTTTTGATTTTTTTATAAAGTATGCTGAATTTTTCTTTTAATATTGACAAAATTTTTTTTAGTGATAAAATTAAATTATGGTTAAAATATTTTTATCAAAGGGCGATAAATCGCTTATTAATGAACTCGTGCTAAACGTGTTAAAAACTGAATATTCACTTAATGTTAACGATGCTGATATTAAAAAGGACTGCGACGGTAAATTATACGTAAACGCATGCCCTTATAATATTAGCGTAACGCACTCTAAGGGCAACCTTGCTATGGCGGTTTCAACTAAAAAAGTCGGTATAGATATGGAGGTTATAAAAACCGATTATAAACCCCGCCCCATCTTTGGCGTTACCCCAACTAATGCAGAAGACTACGCCGTTTTATGGACTAAGGCGGAAAGCCTTGTAAAACTTTATAGCGAGGATAAGTTTGACCTACGTAAAATCTCGTTAGCAGGCGCTCCATGCCATGACGGGGTAAATTTAACTGCAAATTTATACACCTTTACTGAAGATAATTTGGTTATTTCTGTAGCGACTGACGAGAGCGGTTACGAACTTATTTATAAGGATTTTTAGTATGAAAATTACTTTTTTAGGCACTAGTCACGGTATTGCTGAAAAACATCAGTTTTTATCTTCTGCTGTGGTTACGGTTGGTGGCAAGCATTATATAATAGATGCTGGCGCACCACTTACTAGTTTACTAAAAAACCACGATATAGATTTTAAAGACGTTAATGGTATTTTTATCACCCACCCGCACTTCGACCACTTTATCGGTTTGACGGAACTAACCTTCCAAATTAACGGTTTTAATCAGTTTGACGGTGTAAAAATACCCACGTACGTACCCGACCTTTTGCCATTTAAGCGCATGATGTACTACTTAACTGGTACCAAAGACCTAAACCCGTATTTTGGCTACGATGAAAAGTACAACAACGGTAATTACGGCGCTACCCCTTACCCTACGCGTATTACCTTTAATAAGTATAGCGAGGGCGTTATTTTTAAGGATGATTTAATTACCATAACCGCAGTTAAAAATATGCATATTGAAGACTCATATTCTTTTTTACTTGAAACGAAAGATAAAGCCGTTGTTTTTAGTGGTGATTTAAAGCATGGTATCCCCGACTATCCAAAATGTATTATAGATAGGACCACCAACCTTGATGCCGTCATATTAGAAGGCGCACATACTAAACTATGTTTACCTGAAGTTTTAGAAGTATTAAAAAAATCTAAAACTAACTTAATGCTTATTAACCACTACTACGCGGGCGTTAATAATGATGATGAGCTTTTATTAACCAAAAATTTATTAAAAAATTACTTCCCGCTAAAAGTAGTAAAAGACAACGACGTTTTTGAAATTTAATAATAAATAAAGCCCTGATTTACAGGGCTTTTTTATTTGTTTATTCTAATTAATAAGGCTTTTTTAATAAAAATAGCGCTATACGTACCCTTTTATTTTACTTTTTACTTGCTTTTTAAAAAGTCGGGTTTAACACTATCGGGAAGGTTTTCCCAATCAATTGTTTTATCTTTATAATAATACGTTAAATCCCTTTCCCCAATAGGACGCATTACCTTGCAAGGGTTACCTACTGCAACCACGCCGGCGGGGATATCTTTAGTAACAACCGAACCTGCACCGATTACAGTATCGTCGCCAATAGTAACGCCTGGTAAAATTATAGCACCAGCGCCAATCCAAACACGGTTACCAATATGGACGGGTAAATTAAACTGTGCGCCAGTAGTACGTAGAGTTGGATAAATAGGGTGCGATGCCGTAGCTATAACGACGTTTGGGGCTATCATAACGTTATCACCAATATAGATATGCTCGTCATCTACTAATGTTAAGTTAAAATTAGCGTAAAAATTATCGCCTAAATGCACGTGCGCGCCTGCCCAGTTACTATGTAAAGGTGGCTCGATATAACAGTTTTTACCAACGCTATAAAACATTTCTTTATAAAGTTGTTCCCTTTTGTCTTGTTCCGACGGGCGCGTAGCGTTAAAATCATAAAGTTTTTCTAATAATTTTAACTGTTTATCCATAATATCGGGGTCTTCAGAAAAATAAACCAAACCTAACTTCATACGTTCTTCTTGCGAAAGTTTTTTCATAATAAAATGCTCCTATATAAGTAAAAGTTTAAGTTAAAAATCAAAAAAGAGCAAATATTTGCCCTTTTTGAATTAATCCATATTTTGTAAGCGGGATTTAACGTATTCAATAATAAAATCCGCAGTTCCGTCGATACCAAGTTTACTGCTGTTTACGCATAAATCGTACGTTTTGGCTTCCCCCCACTTTTTGTTGGAAAAAAAGTTATAATACTTTGCCCTGTTTTTATCGTTTTTATCAACTAACTTTTCAGCCTTGCGCTCGGAAATATTTTCATACTCCATAACCCTTAAAACCCTATCCTGACGATCGGCTGAAATAAAAATGGTGATTTTATTTTCTTCATTTTTAAGGACGTGGTCGGCAACGCGCCCAACGATTACACAAGGACCTTCTTTAGCGACTTTTTTGATAGCGTCAAATTGCGAGAAGTACGCTTTAATTTGTACGTTATGCATATTGCCACCGGGAAAGTAGAAATTATTCCCCCCTGCAAACGATAAACTTGAAACAGCCTTCTCATCACAATGGGCTATAAAATTTTCATGCAAGCCGGACTCCTCCGACGCAAGTGAAATAATCTCTTTATCGTAACATTTAATATTAAAATGCTCAGCAACCATCTTAGCAATTGCCCTACCACCAGAGCCAAATTCCCTACCGATTGTTATTACGTAATTAGCCATAACTAGCCCCCTAATCATTTTATATTTTTATTATACCAAAAAAACAAACGCGTTTCAATAGTTTTTTTAAAATTTAACTTATCGCCACGTAAAGCATATAATCGTACGAATTTAGCAGTTTGTATAAAAAAATAACGTTTTTAGAAAAAACCACGGTTAAATATTAGTTAATTTTAACTTTTTTTATTGAAGTCTACTTTTTTATATGATAAAATAATAAATAATAAACTATTAAAAGGAGTTTTTACTATGACGTTTGATAAAAACCATCCGATAATATTCGTTTTAGTAGCGATTATTATCCTAGTAGTAATGGCGCAATCGGTGTTCTTTTTATTAAGGGCATTAAAACGCGCTAAACAACTTGGCATGGATAAAGCAAAAATCAAAAAGACGGTAATAAGTTCGTCCGTGTTTACGATTGCACCTGCTATATCCATCGTAATTTGCGTAATAACCTTAGCTAAAGATTTAGGCGTTGCCGTACCTTGGCTTAGATTAAGCGTAATAGGATCGCTTTCGTACGAAACCGTTGCCGCAAACAACGCTTTAAGCGGTATGGGCTTAAAACTTGGCGATCCAGGTCTTAACCTTAACGCAAGTCAGTTTGTAACAATAGTGTTTGTAATGACAATTTCTATCATGGTAGGTCTTTTGTTAGCGCCAATCATCGGTAAAAAGTTACAAAAAGGTTTAATTTCTATCGGTAAAAAAGATAAAAACTGGGTGGATATTTTCCAAAACTCAATGTTTATCGGTATGATAGCAGCATTTTTAGGCTTTGTATTTTGTGATTTTTCTAACGTATTTAAAGGTGATACAAGCGCGCTTATACCGGTATTCGTAATGTTATCGTCTGCAATAATTATGGCGCTTTGCGGTTTGGTTATGAAACTTACTAAATGGAAGTGGATAAACGACTACGCACTACCCATAAGTATGGTTGCAGGTATGGCGCTTGCAATACCGTTTACCGCATGGTTAGGTTAAGGAGGTATTATAATGGAAAAGAAAAATTTACCTTATCTTGAACAAGTCCATCGTGACGGCAAAATTTGGAACTTTACAATGGCTGGCGTATTTTTTATATTCCCAGTTTTACTATGCATCATCTTTAATACTTTACCCGAGTGGGAAAGTTTAGGCAAAGGCTTAATTGCTACGTTACCTATGTACTGGGCAGTTGGCGCGATTGAAGTTATAACCTACGTCCCCATGCTTGGTGCTGGTGGCGCTTACCTATCGTTTGTAACTGGTAATATATCCAACTTAAAACTCCCCTGCGCGCTTAACGCTATGGAATCAGCCAACGTTAAAAGCGGTACGGAAGAGGGCGAAATTATATCTACCATATCGATAGCGGTTTCTTCAATAGTAACGACAATTATTATCTTAATTGGCGTAATACTTATTATACCATTAACGCCGGTTCTTTCTAACCCCGTATTAGACCCCGCATTTGCACAGTTATTACCCGCGTTATTCGGTGGTTTAGGCGTGGTATTTATATCTAAAAACTGGAAAATTTCTATCGCGCCTATATGCTTAATGTTAATACTTTTTATAGCAATACCTGCCTTAAACGAAGGTACGGTCGGCATCATGGTACCCGTATCTGCATTATTTACGATAGGCGTTTCTTGGTTGCTTTACAAAAAAGGTTTATTAACTAAAAAAGAAGAAAGCGTTGATAATTTAACCGCTATGGCTAACTCTGACGAACAAGCTGAATAAACTTTGGTAGGTGCAACTATGTTTTGGTATCATTATTTAATAATCAGTTTATGCGCGCTTTTGGTAGTATTTTTAGCGGTAATTATCATACGTACTTTAGCATTTAAACCAAAAACGCAAGACTACGTCCCCATTGATTTAGTGGATTTTGATCATGATAAAGCAATTACCGCTTTACAAGAAATAGTCAAGTGCAAAACCATCTCACACGAGGATGCTTCGCTTGATGATGAGGTTGAATTTGATAAATTAATAGCGTTACTACCTTCTCTATATAAAAACGTATACGCTAATTGTGAACTTAAAACCTTTGACGGCAGAGCGTTACTTTTTAAGTGGGCTGGCAAAAACAGTACAAGTAACCCTACCGTGCTAATGTCGCATTACGACGTAGTTTCCGTAGTGGAAGAAGACTGGGACGAACCTCCCTTTGACGGTGTTATAAAAGACGGTTGTCTTTGGGGGCGTGGCACGCTTGACACTAAGGTTACTTTTAACGCTTCACTTTTTGCGGTAGATACCCTTATAGCAAACGGTTTTACACCCGAAAACGATATATACTTAGCCTTTTCCGGTGGGGAAGAAGTCAACGGCGTAGGTGCTAAAAATATCGTAAAATATTTCAAAGAAAACGGTATCGAGCCTAAACTTGTTTTAGATGAAGGCGGTGGCGTTGTTGAAAACGTATTCCCCGGGGTTAAAAAGCCCTGCGCTTTAGTCGGTATTGCCGAAAAGGGCATGATGAACGTGAAATATACCGTTAAAACGCAAGGTGGACACGCTTCTGCGCCAAAACCCAACTCCCCTATCGTCGCATTATCTAAGGCTTGCGTAAAGTTAGAATCTTCACCATTTAAATACCATATAAGTAAGCCTGTGGCTGAAATGTTTGATACGCTTGGAAGGCACTCTAACTTTGTGTATAAAATGATTTTTGCTAACTTATGGCTATTTAAAGGTTTACTTAATATGCTTGCCAAAAAGAACGGTGGCGAAATGAACGCTTTACTACGTACCACGGTAGCGTTTACACAAGCTAGTGGCAGTAAAGGTGTAAACGTTATACCCCCAATTGCTAGCATAACTACTAATATGCGTTTAAACCCGTTAGATAACGTTGACAACGCTTATGATTACCTTGTAAAAACCGTTGATAACGATAAAATTGACGTAACTATTTTAGCAAGCACTAATCCAAGTAGAATTTCTAGGACAGACGTGATGGGTTACGATATCGTTAAAAACGCGATTTCTAACACTTGGGACAAAGATATTTTAGTATCCCCCTACCTTATGGTACAATGCTCGGATAGCCGTCATTATGGTGAAATTTCCGATAGAGTATATAGGTTTTCGGCGATGGATTTAACTAGTGAAGAACGCGCTTCTATCCACGGCAATAACGAAAAAATCCGCCTTGAGGCAATAATAAACTCGGTTAAATTTTATATTGCAGTAATAAAACAATGCTAAAAATTTTTTTGTAAAACAAAAAGGACTTCTTAACCACGTTTCCCTTAGGGATTTTTAGAACATTATAAAAGACTAACGAAAATTTTTCGTTAGTCTTTCTTTTTGTTTTGCAAAACACACAACTTAACAAGGTTAAGTATAGTGTGCTACACTTTTGAAAATTTTTCCACAAAGAATATCAAATCGATAAATTGGAATTTGTTTATTTCTTTTTCTTCGGTTCGGGCAGTTCCTCGTACATTGCCTCAAATAATTTGTCCAAGAACTCTCTGTCCTCAATATCTTCGACAAGGAGCATTTCTTTTGCACCTTCGTATGGGAGTTCTCTCGGTGCTTCGGGCATCAATGCAATCGTAGACAGTGTAGGCTTGACAAGTAAACGGTTGTCATAAACACCACCGACAACCTTGCCACCGTAATATAGTACATATTCGCCCATCATTGCACGAGCTGACAGACCGCTACATTGTTCCAAAACAAAATCTAAATATTCTTTGCTGCTTGCCATAATTACCTCATCAAATTGGAATTTGTTGATTATATCGGTGTTCCTACTTCAATTAAGTTACCATCCAAATCGTAGAATCTGACCACCTTTTGCCCCCAGCTGTGTGTCATCAGGTGATTGACATATTCGATTTCAGGGTAAAGTGTTTCAAGACGCTCTACAAATTGTTCTATGTTGGGCTCTTCAAAAT
>JAGANI010000003.1 GCA_017624285.1 Clostridia bacterium | reverse complement strand
GTAAACAATAAACCCCCAGATAGTCTGGGGGTCCAGTAAAGGTTTACCGTTGAGTAAAATCCTCCGTTTGTGTATAATAAAAGTTGCGACCTGCCAGTTGCAACCAATAAAACAAACGGAGGATTTGTGAAAAAAGAAATTTTCACTGGAAATAGTTTAGCACATACAAAATGGAATTGCAAGTATCACATAGTATTTGCGCCAAAATATCGACGAAAAGTATTTTTCGAGGATAATAGGCAAGATATAAGGGATATATTGCGTACGTTATGTAAATGGAAGGGTGTAGAGATAATAGAAGGAGAAGTATGTCCCGACCACATACATTTACTTTTATTTTGCTTAAAAAATTAATTAGGGGCATAACGGGGTAAAAATTTATCGTTTTTTTGCCGTAATAATCAATAACTACGTAAGTTAATTTTTATAACTTTAGCCGTTGTTTTTTATTTTAGATAATATTTTAGATACGTTATAGGCGTTTGTGTATGCCTCTTTACCATTTTTATCACGTACAGTAAAACGCACGTAACCATCACCTAGCATACCTATATTAAATGATGCCTCGGTTATAGTTTCACCCTTTTTGTTTGGGGTAACGGCATTGTTATATCTTTTGCCACCAGACATTACAATCCTAACGGCGTCGCTCGTTTTTATATGGAATAATTCATCATCACTATCGTAATAAAGGTCGTAAATGCTTGGACCTTCAGATGCGTAAAAACTGCCGTCTATCAACGCTTTAGTGATAGTGCCGTATTCAAGTTTATCGGCTTTTATCATTGTAAAGCCACCAAAAGAATCACAATTAGGGCTATCTATACTGCAAACGTTGTGGTTGTCGTCGGTAGCGATACAGTAGATATCTTCACCATTATGTAGCATATTATCAAATAAAATGCTATTGTGTTCTTCGTGACCGGTAACGTAAGAACCGTTATTTACAATTTCCATAGCGTGCATACCGTGGTAGTTTAGGTAATCACCGTTACTTTCTAACGACCAAACGGGGTGGTTATACGTTACAAAAAACCTATCGTTGCGAGCCTCTTGCATAAGTAAAGATATAAACTTGTGGTCGTATACACGTTTTATAGGCGCACGGGTTTTATCTATATCAACTTTATCGGCGTTTTTGTCTATGTATATACTGTCGTGATATATTTTTTGCAAAGTCCTTTCTCTATCTAACGCAATAAGACAAAAATGGCAGGTTTTAGTGGTAGTACCCCACGGCTTGTCTTCTGTTATATCGATTTCATAACCGTTTAATGGTAAAAAATTATCATCAGCAAGGTCGTTATGGTTTATAAATACTTGGTGGTCGGTATACGCTAAGATAGAATACCCTTGTGCTTTATATTGTTCTTTCATTTCCTCAGGTGTCCATTGTCCATCTGATAAAGTAGTGTGGCTATGTAAATTCGCCTTATAAAAGTTACCGTTTTTCGGTATAAGATATATCTTCATAAACGCCTCGTTTTTTTATAAAATTATAACACAAGGATATGTCTATTGCAATATTAATTTTATTTTTTATATTAAGAATATACTTGTATTGCAAAGGGTGATTTTTTATGATACAATAAACTAAACAACTATTTTATTTACAAAGGGATAAAAATGGCAAAGTTTTTGGTAAAGACAAAAGAAAATCACGACCCTAAGGGTAAACCAAGGGTGTATTTTGCATGTCATAAAGACGATTTTGCGCGCTATTTTGATAAAATTTGTGGGGATTTATTCAAAACGCACGATTGCGCCGTTTATTATAAAGAAGATCCAAACGAGTGGCTTACCGACGAAGATAAAGATATCGATTTAAGGCAATTTAACTTGATTGTTGTTCCTGTTACGTTTGCTTTATTATCGACTAAAAACGCAGTGATTTACGACGAACTTCCCTATGCAAAACAAAATGATATACCTATACTTCCTATAATGTTAGAGCCTGGTCTTGACGAGTTGTATTCAAGCCCGGATAAGTTTGGTGAGGCGCAATATTTAGACCCTTACGCAAATGATATTACTGCAGTTGGTTATGATATAAAGTTAAAAAATTATTTAGAATCAGTTCTTATTAGTGCAGAAACCATCAAGCGTATTCGCGCTGCATTTGATGCGTACGTTTTTTTAAGTTATCGTAAAAAGGACCGTAAGCACGCGCAAGATCTTATGCGCCTTATACATGCAAATCCTATTTGTCGTGACGTTGCAATTTGGTATGACGAGTTTTTAACCCCGGGGGAAAGTTTTAACGATAATATCAAAAAGATGCTTGAAGATAGCAAGATGTTTGCGCTACTTGTTACACCCAATTTATTAGAAGAACCAGACGGTAAACCAAACTTTGTAATGGCTAAAGAATACCCTTATGCGCGTGATACGGGTATGCGCATTTTGCCTATAGAAATGCAAAACACAGATAAAAACGAGCTTGCAAAAAAGTACGATCTTTTACCACCTTGCGTAAGCGCTGATAACGAAGAAGAATTCCGTGAAAGATTAATTCAAACGCTATCAAAAGTTGCGCTTACAGTAAACGATAGCGACCCCGTCCATAACTATCTTATAGGTCTTGCGTACATAGAAGGTATCGACGTCGAAGTTAATAAAGAACTCGGTATGGAGCTTATTACTAAATCGGCAGAAGCAGACCTTGCCGAGGCTATGGAATATTTACGCGATAAATATCAAGGGGACGCCAAAAGTGACGACGACGTCCATAAAGCGTACTATTATGCAAAACGTTTAGCCGACCATTACGAGCGTACTTTGGGGCAGGACGATATAAAAACTTTACGCGCAAAAAACAAATACGCTTTTTTATACGGATGTTTAGAAACACAATCAGGTGCGCTTAAAATTTATAGACGCACACACGAACTTAGTCTGCGTAAATACGGCGCCAAAAATCCAGATACGATATCTTTTTTACATGATATAGCGATATGGCACGGCGTAATGAAAAATGAAAAAAAGGCACTAGCAACGCATTGCGACGTATATGTAAAAAGATTTCAAGCTTTAGGTGAAACCCACCCCGATACGTTAAAATCCATGAGTAATTACGCATGGAAACTTTCACTCGCAAATAATTACGATAAAGCAGTAGAACTTATAGAAAAAGCCTATAATCTTAGCTATGATGCTTATGGAGAGGGGCACGAGTTAACTATTGAGTTATTATCTATTTATGCAAGTATTTATTATGATTCGTTAATAAGATATTCTTTTAAACTAGATGAATCTTCAAGTGGGGTTGAAACACTCGCAAAAAAACATAAAGCCGTTATTTTATACGAGCGTACTTACGAGTGGCAACGTAAAACTTTAGGCGAAGAACATCCTACAACAATTAGGGCGCTTAATAATCTTGCTAGTTCGTATAGCAATATCCAAAAAGATCATCAAAAGGCGCTTGAGTTATATCAACTAGCTTACGCGCAAAAGTGTAAAGTTTTAGGTGAAAGGCATCCTTCAACGCTCACTACGTTAGAAAATATGGGCGTAACTTATTCGCTATTACGTCAATGGAAAAAAGCGCTTGATGTATTAAACGATTTATATAATTACTATTTAGAAACTTACGGTAAATTTCATCAAAACACTATAAACGTACTTGGCGCAATAGCCGATACCTATGGTAATAGTGGCGACGAGGCAAAAAAGCAAGAAATTATTAATAATTTTCAGGCAGAGAGTATTAGGTATGCAACCTTAAAAGCGGCTGGGGCAGACGTCGTGCTTGACGAGTCTGATGAATTGTTTGAAGCAAGGGTAAAGCAAGAAGTAGATGATTATAACAACAATACTGAAACAATTAAAAATCGAATTGATGCCATTGCTTTCGCTTTAGTTGCATCTAAATATTACGACGATGCCTTAAAACTTGCGCTCCGTGCTTATAATTTAGGCGTTAAACTATTTGGCGACGATGCTTATTATACGCGTGATTTAATGAGTTTAATTGCTTTTATATACAAGAAAAAAGGTGATCTCGTAAACGCGTTAAAATACAGCGAGCAACTTTACGATATAGAGTGCGCTATGTTTGGTAAAGATAGCGAAGGTATGATTAAATCGGCAAAGAGTATTGAAGAACTTAAACAAAGCATACAAAAAATAAATTGATAAAAGTTTTTTTATATATTTGTAATTTTTTCTGCTATATGTTATACTAAAAAAAATAAAAGCTATTAGCTTTTAATTATATTATTTTAAGCTGGATTTTTCAGCAAAGGACTTTAGTATGAGTATTCGTATAGGTATTTACGGTTACGGTAATCTTGGCAGGGGTGTAGAGTGCGCTATTAAGCAAAACCCCGATTTAGAAGCAGTTGGTGTATTCACAAGGCGTGATCCTTCTTCGGTAAAAACAAAAACGGGCATACCCGTATATCACGTTTCTGATGCGCTTAATATGGTAAATGATATTGACGTTATGGTTATTTGCGGTGGTAGCGCTACCGATTTACCCGAGCAAACACCGTACTTGGCGCAGTATTTTAACGTTATTGATAGTTTTGATACTCACGCTAAAATCCCAGTTCATCTTAAAAACGTAGACGACGCTTGCGCTAAGTCGGCTAAAACTGCAATTATATCCGTTGGTTGGGACCCGGGTATGTTCTCGCTTAACCGTCTTTTAGCAGGTGCAATACTCGTTGACGGCAAAGATTATACCTTTTGGGGTAAGGGCGTAAGTCAAGGACACTCTGATGCTATCCGTCGTATTGAAGGCGTTATCGACGCTAAACAATATACCATCCCTGTAGAAAGCGCTTTAGACGCTGTAAGAGGCGGTTCTAACCCAGATTTAACGGCGCGTCAAAAACATGTTAGAGAGTGTTTTGTCGTAGCGCAAGAAGGTGCTGATTTAGATAGGATTGAGCGTGAAATTAAAACCATGCCTAACTACTTTGCTGATTACGATACGACCGTGCATTTTATCAGTTTAGAAGAGTTAAAGTTAAACCACTCTGGCATACCGCACGGTGGCGTGGTTATACGTACCGGCAAAACTGGTATTAATGGTGAAAATAAGCACGTTATCGAATATAAACTTACGCTTGATTCTAATCCGGAGTTTACTTCGTCAGTCTTAGTTGCATATGCAAGGGCTGTTTATAAAATGAATAAAGACGGCATAACGGGTGCTAAAACTGTGCTTGACGTACCGCCCGTGTACTTATCTAGTAAACCTAGGGAAGAACTTATTTCAACTTTATTATAATAGGATTTTAATATGGATAAAAAAGTAATACTTATTTCAATCGATGGTATGCGCCCAGACGGGGTGCAAAAATGTGGCAACCCTTTTGTTGAAGAGCTTAAAAAAATTTCTTCATACACCTTTAATGCAAGGACGGTAGAACCATCTGTTACGTTACCTTGCCATATGTCGCTTTTCCATAGTGTTACGCCGTCAAGACACGGTATACTTACAAATACTTACGTACCACAAGTTAGACCTATCAACGGTTTGTTTGAAAGGGTTTCGCAATCGGGTGGCACTTGCGCGTTTTTTTATGGGTGGGAGCCTTTAAGGGACGTTGCGCGACCAGGTTCGCTTAAATGGGCAAACTATACTAACGCTTATACGGAAGATAGTTCCGACACCGTTTTAACCGATGCGTGTATAGATATTATCAAACGCCATAAACCCGACTTTGTCTTTTTATATATGGTTGAAACCGACGAAAAGGGTGGTCATGATAACGGCTGGATGACCGATGCTTATTTAGGGTACGTTTCTACAGCGCTTTCTAACGCTAAAAGGGTTTACGATTTATTTGGGGACGAATACACCATTATCATAACAGCGGACCACGGTGGGCATGACCGTTCACACGGGTCGCTTTTAGACGAAGATATGACCATACCGCAATTTTATATCGGTAAGGATTTTGAAAAGGGCAAGGTTTTAGAAGGCGTTTCTATTTTAGATACCACTCCTACGATTGCAAAGGTTATGGGTATTATACCTGAACAAGACTGGGAGGGTAAGCCTATTATTTAAGGCGATTAGTTATGAATATTTTTACTTCAACCCTAAACCAAATGGGCGTATTAGGGTTATTTATGGCGATAGGCTTTATCGTAAAAAAGCTTAAAGCCGTACCCGATAACGCTTCAGCAGTTTTATCTAAGCTTGAAAACACGGTTTTTTTACCTGCGCTTGTTTTAGGTACTTTTATCGAAAATTTTAGAGTTTCAACCCTATCGGAAGCGTGGCAACCGCTTGTAATTTCGTTAGTATTAGAGTTAATTGTTATACCGATAGGTATTTTAAGCGCTCGTCTTGCTACTAAAGACGGTTTTATCCGTAAAATGTATACTTACGGATTATGTTTTGCAAACTTCGGCTTTATGGGTAACGCCGTTGTGCAAGCGTTATTTTCGGCAGAACTTTACCAAACTTACATAATTTTTACTTTGCCGATGTGGACGCTTATCTACGTATGGGCAGTTCCTGGGCTTTTAATTGATCGGGACGATACTGCTGAAACAAAAAAAGACAGGATAATAGCCTCCTTAAAAGCAATTGCAAACCCCATGTTTATTGCGCTTTTAATAGGCGCAATTATCGGGATTACCGGTCTTGGTGAAGTTTTATCTAAACCTCTTATGGATACCGAATACGTAGTTTCGGCACAGGGAGATATTTCGGTTGCAAAAAACGCAGTACCGTTATTTATTATGACGGTTATCAACGTTTGTGGTAGTTGTATGTCGCCAATCGCTATGATGCTTACTGGTATAACGTTTGCTTCAATCGATATTAAAAAGGTTTTATCTAACGTAAGTATTTACGTCGTTACCTTTTTACGCCTAATCGTTTATCCATTAGTACTTGGTGGTATTATTTGGTTACTTAGGACTTACGTTTCCTTTATCGGCAACTTCTTTACGCAAGAACTTTTCACGTGTTTCATTTGCGCAATTTCTATGCCGTTAGGCTTAAATACCGTTGTAGTACCTGCTGCTTACGGCAAGGATACTTCAATACCAGCAGGTATGGCGCTAGTGTCGCACGTGCTATCAATCGGTACGATACCGCTTATCTTTATGATTTTCGGTTTGGCTTAAAAAACGACGTACGTATATATATTTTTACGACGTGTTTATAAAAAAGTATTAAAAAAAGACGGTTTTAACCGTCTTTTTTTGGTGTGTAATTATATGCTAGTTTTTCTTTTTTGGCATGGTTAAGTAGTAACTATCACTAATTAACCTAATAACGTCTTCATCTAAAATTTTACCATCTAAGATAACGCTTATCCAATGTTCTTTATTCATATGATACGCCGGTACTACCGAGGGGTAAATTTCCTTCCACATATAAGCAAGGTTGGGCTCTGCTTTTAAGTTAATCCAAACCTTATCAAATCTAACAAAAATAAGCGCAAAAATTTTATCGTTTTTTTCGTGGCGCATAGCGGTAAAATTAATATCGTTAAAAGGGTAGGCTTCGTACGTGCCGTCAAGGGTTAAACAAAAATCAATAACTTCCTTTTTAGTTGTCATACTTCCTCCTAAATTGTAAAGGCGACGTCTTCATTATAGCTTTAAACGTCGTGCAAAAATGGTTTCTTGACGAAAACCCCACGCCAAAAGCGATGTCTTCAATAGATTTATCCGTTTGTGTAAGCCATTTGCAGGCAAGGTTAATTTTTTCTTCCAAACGCGCTTGGTGCAAAGTTTTGCCTGTAATTTTTTTAAATACGTTGCCGATGTATACTGGGTGGTAGCCAAAGTGCGATGCAATCTCGTCGTTAGATTTTATCACGTCAACGTTAAGTCTAATATAACCATAAATCTTTTCGGCAAGCGCCTTTTCTTGTGAAAAGTGTTTTTTGCTTCGTAAAACCATTTCCGAAATTATATATTTTAGCCTTGACGAAGTTATCAGGACTAAAAATTCACCACGTTCGTTAAAGTCTTTCGCTACGCTTAAAAGATGTTCTTTAAAAAACGGGTCGCACGTAACTAAATAGTCGGGTAACTCTTCAATAACGGTATCATCATAAACGTTAGATGCTTTTAACTTGTGTTTTATAGGGCATAGGGGCGTTTTTTTATCACACGCGTTTCTGGTGGGGTCAAAGTTTATAACGATAACCTTCATTTTACCGTAAAAATAATAGCCGACGTTTGGTCTAATATAAATTAAGGTATCGGGCGCAACCTCAATTCTTTTATCAGAAAATATAATTTGCCCAAAACCTTCTAAAACGTAAAAAATACGGTGATCAAAAGCAAACCTAAGCGTATCGCCTTCTAATACGGATGATTGTATTTGTACTTCGCGTACGTATGGGTTTATATCTATAACTTTCATGCAATAACCTTTAATTTTTGAACTTTTTTATATAATTTATATATCAATTATAGCATTTAACTTTGTTATAATCAAGTTGAAAAAATAAAAAAGGGAGATTTATATGTCTATATTATACGAAAATCTTATCTTTGATGCCGTTGATGAAAACGGTAAAGTGTATTTTTTTGAAAAAACTCCTATTACAAACGGTTATAAGTTGACCTTGAAAAAAGAAACTTTATCTGGTATAGAAAAACTTTATATTTTACCAACGCTTTCAAAGGTAAACGCCGGTGAGGAGGGCTATTACGTTTCTTCAAGAAATTTAGATATGACTGGCGATATACAAACTTTTTTTAAGCCGCGTAAAGACGTTAAATTTATTTATAATAGACCTATACAATCGGTTTATTTTATCAAAAAGCCAGATTTTTCCTGCCTAGTGCGTATCAAGCGTGATCGTCAATATTTTCTAGAAACTATTGTTAAAGATAACGTTTATACTTTTACGCCCCTATACGTGTTTACGGATAATCCTGAAGACGTCTACGCGCCAAATTCAACAAATTATACCGACGTTGTTTTAGAAGTAATCTTTTTCGATAAGGGTACTGACTATAACGTGGGCGCTACTACCGAAAGGGAATTGCGTTTAGATAGAAACGAGATTACCACTTTAAGCGATAAATGCAAGCGCCCTGCCGTAGAATACGCCAAAAATTACCCGCTTATCCGTATCCGTATGGGTTGGAAGCCTTCTCCGTCGCCAGTCTTACACCAGACGCTTGAAACCGAGCCTGAAATGCACGTCGCTTGCGATTTTAACCGTGTATGTGATATCGCTGACGAACTAAAACGTCAGGGCGTAGATGGGGCTGAACTTCAACTTGTTGGGTGGAATATTTCCGGTCATGATGGTAGATACCCACAAATTTTTCCGGCAGATCCACGTTTAGGTGGTAACGATGGTCTTAAAAAGTGTATCGATTACGTTAAAAGCTTGGGTTATAAAATTTCTACCCATACAAATTTAATTGATGCAACCGAAATAGCCGACGTTTTTACTTGGGACGACATCGGCGTTATGCGTAACGGTAGTTATCATCAAGCAGGTTTATATTCGGGTGGTTTATCCTATAGGGTTTGCCCTATTAAGCAATTAAAAAATAATCGTAGGGATTTACCTTATCTTGCTACCTTTGGTGAAGACGGTTTACACTTTACAGACGTTATTTCTATTTCTTTACCAGATCCCTGTTATAGTAAAGACCACCCGTGTAGTACGGAAGACGGTATAAAGTTAATCAACCAAATTATGGGCGAAACTTCTGATTTATTCGGCGGGTTTTCGTCGGAAGGTTGTTGCGATTACGCTTTAAAATATTTAGATTACGGTTTATATACTTCTTTTGGCGAAGGTTTTAAAAAGTTAGATATACCCGTGTTAGATAACTACGTGCCTTTTTATGAAGTAACGTATCATGGTATTTTAATGTATAACCCCTTAGCAGATACGGTAAATTACCCTATTAAACATAAAAAATTCCAGTTAGATTTAGTTATGCGTGGTGGTCGCCCAAGTTATTATATCTTTTCAAAATTCAGGACGGGTGGTGAAAGCAACTGGATGGGTGAAATCGATTTACTTGCCACTACCGACGATGATTTGCGTTTTACAGTTAGTCAAGTTAAAAAGGGCTTAGAGGAATATAAAAAGTTACGTGATAAGCAAACGCTTTTTATTATAGATTATAAAATTTTTGACGACGGCATACACGTAGCGTATTACTCCGACGGTAGCTTTATTGCAGGTAACTATTCCGAAAGTGTAGGGATGTTTAATGGTAAAAAAATACCCCCGTTCGGGTATATTATAGGTTAATGACGTATGGATTGGGTTTTAGTTGGCAATATAGTTGGCTATATTGCCGTGGTCGAAAACTTAATAATATATTTAAGCAACAAGCGTGAAAATATCTTGATTTTTAAACTAATCAGCGATGTTTTATGGGCTATCAATGGCTTTTTGTTAACTATTGCAAATCCCGCAAACTTAACTGGTGCTATAATAAACGTCATCGCTATCGGCAGGGAATTTGTTTTTTACTATAGGTTCAAAAAAAGGTGGGCAGGGCATATTATATGGCTTTACGTGTTTATTTTAGCAACGTTAATATCGCCGATAATGTCTTGGGCTGGCCCTGTAAGTTTATTGCCTGCGGTTGGTAGTGTTGTTGCAGTTATTGGCTTTTACAGTAAAAAGCCAAACGTTATGCGTTATATTTCATTTTTAGCGCAAGGTTTATGGTTAATTTATGGTATAATTATCCAAAATTTACCAGTTATATTGTGTAATGCTTTTGTTTTATTATCTGCTGTTATAGGTTTAATCAGAGATGCTTATTTAACTAAAAAAGCATATAAAAAAGATGATAAGATTATTAAGCTAGCTGATAATAAAAATGACGATAGTATATTAAATAGTAAATAAAAAAAGGCGTATTTAATACGCCTTTAATTTTTATTAAATTTAAAAATAAAACACCACGTATATCGTTGTTTTTATAAAACGCCTGATAAAAATATTTCTATCCCTATTAAGATAAGTATTATACCACCGATAATTTCCGCTTTGCCTTTAAATATTTTGCCTGCTTTTTTACCTATAAATACGCCAACTATACAAATACCAAAAGTAACTACGGCAATAATTATGGTGGAAACAAACGCTTCAAAAAGAGTATAAGATGCTATCGTAAACCCAACGGATAACGCATCAATGGAAGTTGCTATCCCTTGCATAATCAATGCAAAAAAGCCTGTTTTAACTTCTTCCACGTTTTCTTTTTTACATACGCTTTCAACTATCATTTTAATACCTATAAATAGTAAAAGCGCTAGCGCAATAAATGGTATAAATTTTTCAAAAACAGAAAAAGCTTTTGCTATAAAACTTACAAGTAGCCAGCCTATCATTGGCATAAGCCATTGAAAAAAAGCAAAAATAGACGGTATTAAAAGAGTTTTGCTTTTACCCATTAACGGGTCATGCATGCCGTTTGCTACCGAAACTGAAAAGGCATCCATTGCAAGACCTACGCCAAGTAAAACGCTGTTAAAAAAGAAGATAAAATCCAAAATAAATCCCCTAAAAATAGTTAAAGGTATTATACAACCGTTAAAAACACTTGTCAACGGATTAATATGTAAGGAAGCAAAACTTTATGCCTTCAATGGTAATTATCTTGTATTTTTTTCAATTAAGTGGTATAATTTTATAAAAAAGGCGGTGCTAATACTTGCGTAAACTTAATTTTGAACTTGTACCTGACTCATGCTGGTATTCTAATTTAAGAAGCATCCTTACTAAAAAACAGTGGGATTTTATCCGCCACGATGCTTACGATAGGGCAAACGGCAGATGTATGATTTGTGGTAGAGAAGTTAAGCGTTTAGAAGCGCACGAGCGTTGGGAGTATGACGAAGTTAACAAGGTACAAAAACTAGTAGACGTCGTTGCGGTATGTTCTATGTGCCACGGCGCAATACATATAGGTAGATCTACTTTAATCGGCAAAGGGGAAATTTTTGAAAATTGGTATATGCGCGTAAATGGTATCACGTATAGCGAGATGCGTTCTGATTTGGCTAAGGCAAATATAGATCACCAAAGGCGTAATTTAATACCGGAGTGGCAGTTAGATTTGACTTATCTAAAACGCTATGTTAAAGAAGAAAATTAATAAATAATAGTATACGTATACCGCTGTTTTTGTTAAAACGGCGGTTTTTTAATGTAAAAAAAGCAAGTTAGTTATTATAATGCTAAAATATGTAATATAGATAGAAAAATTCAATTAAAATAATAACTATTTTTTATCGATAAATATTTTGGTTTTATATCGACAATCTTTGACAAATTTTTATAGATTTGCTAAAATATGGTTGAATAATCAGAGAATAGGAGATTGATTATGCAATATATGGATTACGTATATGCAGTGTTCGCTCTTTTAGCGGGCATAGGTGTGTTTTTGGTCGGCTGTAATATGCTGTCCGATAACGTTAAAGCATTAGCGAATAGTAAAATTCGTTCATTACTCAACAAGACTTCTTCAAACAGAGTTGTTGGTTGCGGTATTGGCGCAGTAGTAACGGCAGGGGTGCAAAGTTCTTCTCTTACAACCGTCATGGTAGTAGGTTTGGTAAACTCTGGTTTGATGACTCTTCATCAAGCGACGTCTGTTATTATGGGTGCAAATATCGGTACTACGATAACGGCGCAAATCGCTGCTTTGCAAAGTTTCGACTTTGCTGCAATAGCAATGGGTTTTGCCGGTATCGGTGTTTTTGTCACTATTTTTTCTAAAAAAGAAAAGGTTAAAAACATCGGCAACTTGATTGCGGGCATAGGTCTTGTTTTTTTAGGCCTTGACGTAATGAGTGATTCTATGAAGATTTTTAGGGAAAGTCAAGCGCTTTTAAATGTTTTGGCATCCGTAAACAATCCTTTATTATTAGTAGTTATAGGCGCGTTGATAACGGCGCTTATTCAGTCAAGTTCTGCTATGACTACTATCGTTATATCTATGGCTGGTGCAGGTATTACGATAGGTGGCGGTGGCAACGCAGTATTATTCGTAATACTTGGTTCTAACATTGGTACTTGTATTACCGCACTTTTATCGTCGCTAGGTACAAACGTAAACGCTAAGCGCGCTGCTGTAATTCACTTAATGTTTAACATGTTCGGCTCGGTTATCTTTTGCATTTTACTACTTTGTTGGAAAAACTTTTACGTTGACGTATTGGAAAACTTATTCCACAACCCCACTACGGAAATCGCAATGTTCCACACCTTTTTTAACGTTACTTGTACCTTGTTATTTTTACCGTTTACAAAAGTATTCGTTAAAGTTTCTGAACTTCTCGTTAAAGACGGCAACAAAAAGGTTGCAAAAATTTACTTGGACTCTCGTCTTATTTCGACCCCGTTCGCGGCTATCAATGCTGTTAATAAAGAAGTTTCGTATCTATTAGATTACTCTACAAAGACTTTAAAAATATCAGTTGAAGGCTTTATCGCAAAAGATGAATCCATCACTGAAAAGATTAAAGAAAACCTCATCAAAATAAACGATATATCCAAATCTGTTACCGATTATCTAGTTAAAATTTCTGCCCATATTAAAACGGTTAAAGAAGAAGAGGAAATCAACGCGCTTTATTCAAATTTAAGCGATATTGCCCGTGTAGGCGAGCTTGCTGAAAACATAACTAAATATACCCATAAACAGGTTGAAGAAAATTTAATCTTTTCCGATAAGGTTAAAGAGCAATTGATGGTTATGATTGGCAAGATTGAGGAAATGTCCGATTTAGCTAAAAAAGCCGTGTTTGACGGCGATGCTACCTTGCTAAAAGAAGTTGAAGCTAAAGAAGACGAGGTTGATAACTTACGTCGCTCGCTTATTAAAGATCACTTAGCAAGATTAAACGCTGGCGAGTGTCGTGCGGAATCTAGTAGCGTATTTATCAACTTAGTTTGTAATTTAGAGCGTGCCGGCGACCATATTGATTACGTTGCACACTCCATAGGTAGACCTGCTTAATTTAATTTTAATATAAAATAATTAAACGGCTTTTTAGCCGTTTTTTTATTTACCATATATATTTATTTTAGTTTTTATCCATTTTTAACGTGCTTTTTTTGGGCTTTTTTGTGATTTTTTATTTTAGTTTACTGCTAAAAAAGAGCATTTTTATTCTCAAATAAACTATTTTTTTACAAAAACCGTCAAAAACTGACCCTTAAAACAACATTTTTTACCTTTACTCTTGATTTTCGTCGTCTTATTTGATATTATATTCTATATAATATTTGTAAAAAGGGATATTTAGTTTTATTATATTAATAAAACGTAGTTTTTTATTTTATGGGTAAAGTAAATTTACAAAAATACGTAAAAGATAAAACGGAAGTTTTAAAAGCTTCCGACAAGTCTTTTAAATCTATATATAACCTAACTTTTACCGATAAAGATTTGGTTATGTTTGAGTATTCCGTAGGTAGTAGGATTAATAAACTCACCTATGGTGAAGTCGAGTGGGGTATAGAGTCCACCGCACACGTTCTTAAAGATAAATTATCTTTTGCCTCTAAGGGCGATATTATCGGTTTATACGCGCAAAACTCCGTTACTTTTGTCGAGGTTTTTTGGGCGTTACTTAAATGCGGTTTCAAACCGTTACTTTTAAACACGCGTACTGATTTAATTCGGTTAGAAAACGTTATTAAAACGTATAACGTTTCTGCCGTAATAAGCGATGGTCAGGATTTTAGCGTTAGTACGGTTAAGTTTGGCGATATCGTTAAACAGCCTTTTACAGATAAAGTTGACGACTTTGCTGATGAAATTATTGTTATGAGTTCTGGTACGACGCTAAATAGTAAACTTTGCTTTTATAGCGGTAAAGATTTTTACTACCAACTTTTAGATAGTGCAAATATCATTAAAACGTGTCCGGAAATCATCGGTAATTATAAGGGTGAAATTAAACTTTTAACATTTTTGCCCTTATACCATATATTTGGGTTAGCGGCGATGTTTATGTGGTTTTCGTTTTATCAAAGGACGTTTGTCTTATTGCCGTCGTTAGAGCCTGATACAATCACTTACACGATTAGAAAACACAAAGTTACACATATTTTTGCCGTTCCGCTTTTATGGGAAACAGTTTATAAAAAATTCCGTTTCGCTTTAGCAAAAAAGGATGCCAAGACTATAAGAAAGTTTGAAAAAGGCTATAATTTAGTTAAAAAGACAAAAAGCAGGTTTTTAGCTAAAAAACTTTTCAAACCGGTTAGGGAACTTATCTTTGGCGATAGCATCCGCTTTTTAATCAGCGGGGGTAGTGGTATCCCTCACAACGTATTAGAGTTTTTTAACGTTATAGGTTATCGTTTATCTAACGGCTACGGTATGAGTGAAGTCGGTATTACTTCGGTAGAAACTTCTTCGCGCTTTGTCCATTTAACCGACGGTTCTATCGGCAAGCCTTTTACACATGTAGAATATAAGTTAAACGATAGTGGCGAGCTTTTAATTAAAGGCAATTCCGTCGCTAGTAAAATTTACGTTAATGGCAAACTCGAACCCCGTCCCGATGGGTATTATAACAGTAAAGACGTTGCCGTGTGTATAAATGGTAGATATTTTATAAAGGGTCGTGCGGATGATATGATAGTCGGTCCTGATGGCGAAAATATCAACCCAGAGTATTACGAAACACAAATTAATATTAAGGGTGCAGTTAGGGTATGTATTACTACGGTAGATAATATTCCTTCGCTTGTAATCGAAGTAAATAAGTATTCAACCAAAAAAGTTTTAGATTCCTTACAAACTAGCGCTATGGAGGAAATTTCCCGTCTAGGCATAAACGGGGTTATAGGTAAAATACTTTTTACGTCGGATTCTATTATAGGCAACGGCGAAATTAAGTTAAACCGTAAAAAAGTGGCAAAATTAAAGTTTAAAACGGACAACGATATCGCCTTATCGCAAGACGTTTTATTAGATGAAGTCGGTTTAAAGGTTAAAGAACTTTTTGCTAAAGCGCTTTCGATTAACGAAGATGATATTTTACCCGACGCGCATTTTTTCTTCGACCTAAACGGTACTAGTTTGGATTATTTTGCGCTTATATCGGATATTTCTAACGAATTTGGCATACAAATCCTTAAAGATCAGCAAGCGGATTTGTATACTATAAACGATTTTAAAAAGTTTCTTGAAAGCGTTTTATAAACGTGGGTAATTAACTTTTTTAAAAAAATTTTTATACAAAATGATGAAAGAGGTAAGGTTTATGATTAGATCACTAGACAAAAAATGGAAAGAACTTTTATACGCTTTCTCAGGGTTTGGCCCTAATCTTTTAATGGTATTAATGGGTGCTTTTTTTACCGATGCTATCAATCCTGCAGCGCTTACTTCCGCAGGTAATGCAAGTGCCAATTTACAAGCGATGACTGGTGTAGTTTGTTACGTTTTACCGGCGCTTTTCCCGATACTTTACGCTATCGCTAAAGCGTTTGACGGTATTATTGATATTCCGTTTGCACACATCACCGATACGCTTAAAACAAAGTGGGGTAAGCGTCGCCCGGCAATCGCAGTTTGCGCATTACCGATGATAGTTTCCTTTGCAATGTGTTGGATACCTGTTTCTGGTTACGGCGTTGCAACTGATTCAGCACAATTATTTAATACCATTTGGTTTATTTGTTGGGCGCTCGTGTTCTTCTCAACTTATACTATGTGTATGATAGCTTTCTACGGCTCGCTTACTTCTGTTTGCGTGGGTGAACCTCAAAGATTAAGGGTTGCCAACTATAAGTCTTTCTTTGATACCATTTCGTACTGCTTAGTTTATGCTTTAGTACCCGTATTATTAGAAGCTACTGGTTTACATATCGATATATTTGTGTTTGTCTTATTACCGATAATGCTTACCATAATTATACCGTTATTCCTTATTAAGGAAGGCGAAAAGTACGGTTATCCTGAAAGACAAGGCGCTCAGGAAGAAAGAGTTAAGATTTTAGAAAGTTTAAAACTTACTTTCTCTAGTCGTCCTTTTATGAGTTGGACTGCCGTTAACTGTTGTGCTTTCTTTGGTTTACAGATGTTCTTAGTTTCTATGAACTCTTTAATCTTAGGTGGTATGGGCTTTAACGGTGGTGAAATGGCTTTAATAAACACCTGTGCTTTTGCACCAGTTCCCGTGATGTTATACTTATTTGGTAAGATGAAGGCTAAAAAAGGCTTAAGATTTTCTTATCAAATCTGTCTTGCCGCGTTTGCAGTTGCAATTTTATCGTTTGATGCCGCTTCGCTTTTCGTAACTGGTGGTAACAAAACTATACAATATATTATTGCATGCTTAGGTGGTTTAATGGGTAGTATGGGTATTGCAGCGTTCTTTATGGTACAATACTTAGTACCCGTTCAAGTTGCCGCTACCGAAGAAAAGTTAACTGGTAAAAACCACTCTGCAATGTATTTTGCAGCGCAGGCAGTTTGTTCTACCATAGTTGGTACTATCGCAAGCGCTCTCGTGTGGGAAAATATCAAAATGTTATTTATCACCAAAGACTTCTCTAAAGGTATCGTTTGGGCTGAAAACGTTACCGAAGCAGCTTCAAAATTCGGTGTTGCAACATCTGCTACCTTTAACTTTGGCGTTTTAATCGTACCGATTATCGTTTCAATCTTCTGCATAGGCGGTATCTTCTTATGCTTGTTAATGCCTAGAGATTACAGTCAACCAGAAATTGCAAAAATGCTTAAAAAACAAAACCCGTCCCTTGATATTTCTTCCATAACGGAAGAAGAACCTGAAGAAAAAGGTGAAATTGTTTTCATACAAATTGCGTTAGCAGTTTTATCGGGCTTCATCTTTAGTTTTATCTGGCTCGGCGTAATGCTTAAAAACTTAAAAGCGTTAACTAATAAAGGCAAAAACATTTTATGGTGGGCGTTAGGTTGCTTAGTTCCGTTTGCAGGTATATTCGTAGCGTTAAAGTTACATGCCGATATGGAAGAAGTTGCTAAAGCTAAAGGCGTAACGTTAAAAGGCAACAAAGCGCTTTATATTGTTTCAGGCGCGTTATTACCCATGCTCTTTGTAAACGTAGTTGCGCTTGCTGTTTTACAATCTAACTTAAATAAACTTTTAAATGCTAAAACCGACGATTTAGCGGTAGCGGAATAATTTTTATGTATAAATTTATGCAAACTTTCGTGCGGATTACTGGGGTTTTACCATATCTATTAATCTTCCGCACGAAGGTTTATTACCAAAAAAACGCAATAAAGGGCAGTAAACTTAAAGGCCCTGCAATCGTGTACGCAAACCATACTTCGCTTTATGATTTTGCTCAAATGCTATTCTTATTTCCATTTAGGTTTATAAGATGTCTTATGGCGGAGCTGTTATTTAAAAAGCCCGTGTTAGGACCATTTTTAAAAAGTATGGGTGGGTTGGAAGTTCAGCGTGATAGCCACGACTTTTCCTTTTTACACAAAACTGATTTGATTTTAGAAAAAGGTGGTCTAGTATGCGCTTTTCCAGAAGCTCGTATACCTAAAGAAGGTGAAGCACTTCCTTTACCATTTAAGCCAAGTACGGCTTATATCGCTTTAAAAAGCGGTGCGCCGTTAATACCTGTTTACAGTACTGGCTATTATTTTTGTAAGCAAAAAAATTACGTCATAATTGGCGAGCCTATTTACGTTGAAGATATTTTTGATAACGATTTAACCGAAAAGGAAAACGTTGAAAAAATCAATACCGTAATGAGAAATAAAATTATTGAGATGGAAAATGAACTCAAAGAAAGAATCAACCAAGGCAAAAAAGGCAAAAAAGCGTAAAAATGGTGGCTTATTTAGATATCTTTTTTACGATTTTGTCAAAATAACCGGCGCTTTACCACTACTATTATGGCTACGCAATAAAGTGTACTTTATCGATAAAGACGCTAAAGCGGAGTATAAAAAAGCAGTTAAAGGTGGTGCGTTAGTTGCATGTAACCATGCAAGGTTTTTAGATGCAGTTATAATTCAGGCTTTAATTTGGTATAGGCGTGTAAACACCGTCGCTATGAAGGAACTTTTTTCCACCAAATTTTGGTCGTGGTTTTATACGCATATACTTTGTATTTCTATTGATAGGGATAACGTAGACGTTTCTTCTATTAAAGAAGTCGTTACAAGGTTAAAAGAAGGTAAAATCGTTTCTATTTTTCCTGAAGGGCATATTAACGAAGGTGAAGACGGCGTTCAAACCTATAAATCGGGTGCGGTGCTTATGGCTTTAATGGCAAAAAAGCCCATTATACCCGTTTATTTAAAAAAACGCAAAAAGTTTTGGCATCGCCAAAAAATTGCCATAGGTAAACCCGTTTATTTAGACGGCGTTCGACCAACTTTACCTGAAATCGAGCGTTATAGCGCTATCTTGCAGGAAAAGGAAGTTGAATTATTTAATCTTTTATCAAAGGAAGATAAAAATGCAAAATAATAATAAAATTCCCGCCACTTCTCGTAGCGGGGTTTTTAAAAATTTTATAGACGATAGTGGTATCGACGGTCTAGTTAAGTACGACACCCTTACCGATATGTGGGAGGACGTTAAAGAGCGTTTTTCAGACTGTTTAGCCGTGCAAGACAACCTTAACAAATACACCTATCGTGAACTTGACTTAGCCGTTGGTAAAGCAAGGCTAGTTTTATCACAAAACGGCGTAAAAAAAGGGGAACGTGTAGGTGTTTTTATTAACACTTGCACTGATTTTGCCGTTTGGTATTTGGCAGTCGTAACGCTATCGGCAACGGCTGTAATTATCCCTGATTATTATAGCGATGACGAGCTTTCTTGGGCGGTCAATCGTTTTGGGTTAAATATTGTTTTAACAACCGCTAAATTAGCCCCAAAATTAGATTTGTTTGATGGTTTAACCGTTTTAACTAGTTTTGATATTGCTGGCTACAAGCCTTCCGTTAAAGCCCAAAAAGAAGACGTCGTAACGATAATCTTTACGGGTGGGGTAAGTGGTAAATTAAAGGGTGCGCTTTTATCTTCTGGCGCAATCGCTCAAGGCGCGTTAAACGGCTGTTTAGGTCTTAAAGAAGTATTTAATCAAAGATATTTTTTGGTTTTACCCTTATCACACGTATTTGGTTTGATACGTAACTTTTTATCGCCAATCTACGTAGGTGGCGCGGTGTATTTTTGTTCTAATATGGCAACTTTATATAAGTCTATACCCGCTTTTGCACCTTCGTATTTGGTTTTAGTGCCTGCTTTGGCAGAGATGATACTTAAACTTGCAACTAGGTTTGGCGCAAAAATTTTAGGTACTAACTTAAAATATATCATTTGTGGTGGTAGCGCTGTTTCGCCAGAAATCGTAAACGGCTTTAACGCTTACGGCATCAGTGTTTACCCAGGCTACGGGTTGACGGAATCAAGCAATTTAGTCAGTGGCAATTACGATTCAATCAACCGTCCAACATCCGTAGGGTTACCGTTTTTCAACCAACAATTAAAAATTGTTGATGGTGAACTTTTACTTAAGGGAGATAATCTTTTTAGTGGCTACTTTGACGAGCCTGAAGAAAATTTATCGGCTTTTAGCGACGGTTATTTCAAAACGGGTGATTTAGTCCGTGTGGACGACGAAGGCTATATTTATATAACCGGTAGGAAGAAGAACATTATTATTCTATCTAATGGTGAAAACGTTACCCCGTCCACTATTGAAGACGTGTTTAAGAAACTTGATTTTGTTGAAAACGCCATCGCTTATGAAGACGTTGACGAGCAAAACAATTCTATATTAGCGTTAAAAATATTACCCCGTAAGGGTATCAGTTTAACCAAGGAAGAAGTTTTTAACGAAGTTAACAAATTAAATAACGCGCAAGTATCACATAAGCGCGCGACAAAAATTATTATAGAGTAGTTTTAATTATGGATAGACAAGAAATTATTGCAAAGTTAAAAGATATTATGGTTTTCGCCATGCCCGATAGCGCTGACGCTATTAACACATGTACAGAGTCAAGCGATTTACGCACCGATTTAGGGCTTAATTCGGTCGGCTTGCTTTATATAGTTATCGCTATTGAAGAAAGTTTCGGCGTAGACTTATCCGATGCGGATTTTTCCGACTTTAACACGGTAAAAGACGTAGTAGATTATATAAAAGAAAATCTTTAGTATGAAGTGGTCTTTTGACGAGCCTTATTTTGGCGCGCCCGTCAGGGTAAAATTAGGCGAAATTTATCACTACGGCATATACGTTAGCGAGGACGAAATTATCCAGTTTGGTTTACCACCGGTAAATTTTAAATTCGTTCAGTCAGATATAAAAGTTTTAACTAGTGATGAAGCCGTTTTTACCGCAGGTGGTTTTTTAGAAGTCGGTTTTCTTGATAAAAAAGAAGCAAAAAAAGCCCGTTCTTTTACGGACGTTGTAAACTTCGCGCGTTCTAAAATAGGAGTGGGTGGATACGATATTTTGCACAATAATTGCGAGCATTTTTGTTACGAGTGTCTTTTTAACGAGGCTAAATCATCACAAATCGATGCGGTAAAAGATGCTTTTAAAAATAGACCATACGTTTACGTGTATTTAAGTACTTTTCCGTTTGATACTAATAAAAGTATTTATCCAAAAGAACGCAAAAAAGAGATTGATGCCGTTACTAACTTAAAGGTCAAAGAAGAAAAGTTTTACGTTTGGAAGTTGTTGGAAAAAATTCTTTGTGATAAAAAAGATTTGCCTATAAAAAAGGTAAAATTTTCCAAACAAAACGCTAAATGGGTGGCAGACGGGTTTAATTTTTCACTCACTCATAGTAAAAACGTATTAGCCGTTGCCGTAGCAAAAAACCCCGTTGGCGTAGATATTGAGTTTTTAGATGACGAGCGTTTTTTTTATCTTAAGGATAAAATTTTAACCGATAGCGAGATTAGCGAGTATTCTGCTTTGCCAGATTGCGATAAAGCCGATTATTTAGCGAGACTTTGGACTGTTAAAGAAAGTATTTTTAAGATGAAAAACGGCGACGTTTTTAAGCCTAGTTTAATAGAAAGCAACGTTAACACTTTTATAAGTAAAAAATATATAGCAAATGATAAACCGTTTTATTTATCAATTTCTTGCAAGGACGCTAAAATATCTTTAATAGATACTTTTGGCGATATTCATAATCTTTAATGAAACGCTTTTTAACTTTTTCAGATGGTAGCAGTATATCGTACGATTATACCGCAAAAAATATTAAAAATATCTATATTAGAATTTCAAAATCAGGTGATATTAGCGTTACCGCACCAAATCGTACGCCAATAAGCAGGGTGGAAGATTTTATTATTTCTAAACAAGGTTTTATATGTAAATCTTTAATTAAAGCTACACCTAAAACGGAACTAACTAGTTTAGATAAAATTAAGATTTTTGATACTACGTACCCCGTTGTTTTGCAAAAATCAAGCAAAAACAACGCTGCAATAATTAATAACACGCTAACGGTTTGTTATAAAGAAGATTCTGATATAAAACAACTTTTAGATAGGTTTTTATTAAGCGTTAGTAAGGACGTTTTTTATAATACGCTTGTAGATTGTTATAATAATTTTAACGTATGTAAAATACCATTTCCTGAGTTAAAAATTAGGCTATTAAAATCACGTTGGGGTACTTGCCACGTAACAAAAAAAATTATTACTTTAAACGCTAATTTAGTTAAATATCCCATTAGCGTTTTAAGGTACGTAATATATCACGAGCTTAGTCATTTGGTAGTGCCTAACCACTCTAATAGGTTTTATAGCGTACTTAAAACCGTTTGCCCAGATTATAAAATGCAAAAAAACATATTAAAAAATTATAATACTTCTTATTAAAAAGCGGTCGCCCGCTTTTTATTTTTAAAAAATAGAATTTCGCTAAAAAGGTCAGTAAAGTAAATACAAAATCGCTAAAAGTTCAGTAAAATAAATACAAAATCGCTAAAACGTTACTTGAAAATGCTAAATCCGTATGATACAATATAATAAAAATAAATTAAACCGTTAGGAGGTTAATTATGTTATACGATAAAAGTAAAAGCAAGACTTTAGACGACGCTTTATTTAAAAACCCTACTTGCGAGTTCAGGGGTGCGCCGTTTTGGGCTTGGAACTGTAAATTAGATAAAGACGACCTTTTATGGCAGATAGAAAATTTTAAAGATATGGGCTTAGGTGGTTTCCACATGCACGTGCGTGCTGGTATGGCAACCAAATATTTATCCGACGAGTATTTAGATTTAATTAAATCTTGTGTAGATAAGGCTAAAGAAATGGATATGAAGGCTTATTTATACGATGAGGACACTTGGCCTTCAGGCTTTGCAGGTGGTTACGTAACAAAGCATCAAAAATATCGTCAACGTAAAATTATCCTTTCAGAAGAATATAAAGAAACAGTTTCTTTAAAAGAGTCTATAGATACGGGTAAATTAGTATTTTTAGCAGCTTACGATATCAACTTAAACGTTAATGGTGAACTTGTTTCGTATAAACGTATCGGCAAAGACGATACAGCCTCCGGTATTAAAAAGTACGTTTATTTACATACGGCTGAAAACTCCGACAGGATGAATAAGCAAAGCTATGTAGACGTTTTTAATAAAGAAGCGATTAACGAGTTTATCAACGTCACGCACGAAAAGTTTAAATCAAAGGTTGGGGATGAGTTTGGTAAAACTTGCCCTACTATCTTTACGGATGAACCGCAATTTTCTATGGGTTCGGTATTAAAAGAGCCTTTCTCTAAACAAGAAGTTTCTAGGGCGTGGTCAGTCGATTTTGAGGACGACTTTATCAAAACAAAAGGCTATAATATTTTAGATAAACTTCCCGAGGTTTTTTGGGATTTAGAGGGCAATAAAATTTCTAAGGCGAGATACGACTTCCACGACTATACTGCAGAGCGTTTTCGCTTAGGTTTTAACGAAACTTTAGGCAACTGGTGTGATAACAACAATTTACCCCTTACCGGACATCTTATGCAAGAGCCTACTTTGTGGACGCAAACTAACTCCGTTGGGGAGTGTATGCGTAACTATAAGCATTACGGCATACCCGGTATAGATTTATTACACGACGCGCACGAGTTTAATACTGCTAAGCAAGTTCAATCAATCGTACGTCAATACGGTAAAGAAGGCATGCTTACCGAGCTTTACGGCGTTACCAACTGGGACTTTGATTTTGCCGACCACAAACATCAAGGCGATTGGCAAATGGCGTTAGGCGTTACTTTAAGAGTTCCCCACTTAAGCTGGGTATCTATGAAGGGCAAAGCCAAGCGTGATTATCCTGCTTCAATAAACTATCAAATCCCATGGCACAAGCAATATGGTATTATAGAAGATCACTTCTCTAGGGTATGTACGGCGCTTACGCGTGGTAAACCTATTTGTAAGGTTGCGGTTGTTCATCCTATCGAAACTTACTGGTTACACTTTACTACCAACAACAGCAAGAAAAAAGACATCATCGATAAGCATTTTGAAGAGTTAACTAATATTTTATTATTTAACTGTATCGATTTTGATTTTATTTCGGAAGCAGATATCTTAAACCAAAAGGTAGAAGCCGGCAAGACTTTAAAAATCGGTCAAATGAGTTACGATGCGGTGATTATGCCTGCGCTTGATACTATTAGGGAAAACACCCTTAACTTATTAAACGCGTTTGCTGATGCTGGCGGTAGCGTTATTATGTTAGACCACGCGCCAAAATGCGTTGACGCTATAGAGTGCGATAAGTGCCAAACCTTAACGGCAAAAGCAAAACTAATAGAGTTTAACGAGTATGAAATTATCAATGCGGTAGAACCGTTTAGGACCGTTTATATCGAAAACGAAGAAGGCAAACATTGTTATGACCTTATCTATCAGATGAGGGAAGATACCGATTGTAAGTGGTTATTTTTAGCACACGGCTTAAAAAAGCACGATGATTACGACGGTAAGTACGTTGCCTATGGTAGGAAGAAAAAGATAAAAGTCAAGGGCGAATATACCCCTATCGAGTATAATACCATGACTGGCGAAATTTTACCCTTAGATTACGTTTACGATAACGGCTGGACGATAATTAAAAAAGCCGTATACGGTAGCGATAGTGTTTTAATAAAACTTACTGCAAAATCCGACCCCGTTAAGGTGGATAAGTATAAAGAAGTTTATTCTAAACCCTTCCGTTATTTAGACGTCGTTCCGTACGAAAGGGAAGATTATAACGTAGTTTTATTAGACCAGGGCGTATATCGTTACGACGACGGCGACTGGCAGGAAAACGAGTACGTTATAAATTTAAGTAGCAAAGCTAAAAAAGACTTCAACTATCCGTCGGCAGCGTGTCAACCATGGGTTATGCCCGATGCGCCACCTGCGCACACGATTACGGTTTCGTACAAATTCTACTCGGATATTTCCTATAAAGGCGCGTTTTTAGCGATTGAAGACGCTGATAAATCTACAATAACCTTCAACGGTAAACCCCTTAATAAAGTTTACGACGGTTGGTGGGCTGATAAGTGTATCAGTAAACTAGTATTGCCAAAAATCAAAAAAGGTGAAAACGTCCTTATTGTAACCTTGCCATACGGCGCGAGGGATTATATCGAACCTTGCTATATTTTGGGTGATTTTGACGTTAAAGTTCAAGGTCCAAAACAAACTATCGTTAAAAAGAGTAACGTTATAGGCTTTGGTGGGTACGAAGTTCAAGGCTTACCGTTTTACGGTGGTAACTTAAAGTACAATACCGACTACGTTGCAGATGCCGACGGCGAATATTTAATTACCGTTACGGCGTTTAACGGCGCATTTGTAAAGGTATTCGTAGATGGTCAAGAAGCCGGTAATATCGTGTTAAAGCCGTACAACTTAAAGGTTAAGTTAACTAAAGGCGCGCACAAGATTAGCTATCTTGTATATGGTAATAGATATAATACCTTTAGCGTATTGCACCACTTAAATCTCGATTATGTCGCGCTTGGTATCGGTCCTGACGCTTTCGGTGGTAACCACTATAACGAATTTGCTTTTGAGTATTTATTAAGACCACAAGGCATTATTAGCAGTCCTATGATTGAAAAAATCGATTACGAGTTAGCAAAAGAGCAAGTTGATAAGTTATACACCTTTGTTCCTTAAAACATCTTTGTTCCTTAAAATAATCTTGCCCCCAATTTTGGGGGCAATTTTTTGTATAAAATAAAAAACAACGCATGACGTTATGCGTTGTTTTTATTATTTTTAGTCGATACACCAGTCTCCATCGGTAAATATAGGCGTTTTATTACCGTCTTTATCTATACCGATAACCGATAAATCGGACGTGCCTATCATAAAGTCGACGTGTTCGATAGAGTCGTTCACACCTAACTTATCAAGTTCGCTTATAGATAATTTTTCACCGTTAGCTACGTTGGTGGGGTATGCTTTACCTATTGCCAAGTGGCAACTAGCGTTTTCATCAAAAAGGGTATTATAATAAAGTAAACCGGACTTCGCTATGGGTGAGTTTTTGCCTATCAAGGCAACTTCGCCAAGGTAATGCGTGCCTTCGTCCGTTTCAATTAAACCTTTTAAGGTATCGTAGCCTTTATCTGCAGTGTAATTTACTATCTTGCCGTCTTTAAATTCAATGCTAAAGCCGTCAATTAAGTTGCCGTTGTAAGATAGTGGTAAGGCGTTTTTAAGTACGCCGTTTACTTTATACTTATGTGGTGCGGTAAAAATTTCTTCAGTAGGCATATTTGCTATAAAATTAACCCCGTCTTGCGCCTTTTCTTCAGCAGGCATCCAAATATGGCCGTCTGCAAGCCCAACGGATAGGTTAGTTCCGTTATCACTTTTAAATAGTAAACTTTCAAACTTATGGTCGTTTAAAAACTTAGCGTGCTTATTCATTAAAGCAACGTGGTCTTTCCATGCTTTAACAGGGTCAGGCTCGTTAAGCCGCATGGTTTTAAGTATAGCTTCAAATAAATCGTCATAAGCGTTTTCACTATTAGGGAATACTAGCTTTGCCCAGTTTTCGCTAGGGATTGCGCAAATACACCATCTTATACCGTTAGACATAACGCAGTCGTTATAGTGGCGTAACGCTTTTGATAACGCCGTTTGATGACGTGTAATTTTTTCTTCATCTAAACCTTTATAACACTCGGGATCATCCGCGTCGATAACTATATAGCAAGCCTTTTCTTCCATTAAAAACTCTTTGCTTTTAATAAGATAGTCGGGGATAATTTCTAAATCTTCCGCTTTAGCGTAAGTATAGGTTAAACGGTTTAATTTTTCATTACGCCAAGTAATATTTACGCGTTTTGCGCCGTTTTTGTAGCCTGCTTCCGCTAAAATAAGGGCAAATTCCTCACACTCGGTAGGGGATAAAATCTCTAAATGTTGTTTTTTTTGTAAACTTACGCCCATTTTAATAACTAAATCAGCATACTTAAATAAAATATCTTTATTCATAATTGACTCTTTTAACTTTAATAAATAAGGTATCATAAAGCGTGGTAAAAGTCAAGTCGGTTTATTTACGGTTTTTCTTTTTTAAAAGAAAAGGCTTTTTTAATAAATTAATCTGCCTTGACAAGGTCTTTATTATTTTATATAATAAAAGATAAGGTTTATTTTAAATATGCTCATTATAACGTTGTTTTAGGCGTTTTATTAGTTAAACCGTAACTTTAATCGGTTTTATCGCATATTTTATCTTGCAAGGCGGTAAAATTAAAGTCGCTTTAATTTACTATAAGGCTTTTTAGCCGTAAAGGGGTTTTATGTCTGTATTAGAAAAAATTTCTTCACCAAAAGATATACAAAATCTTACTCTTGTAGAGTTGCAGGCGCTTGCTGGTGAAGTGCGCAATTTAATAATAGACGCAGTTAAAACAAACGGTGGTCATCTTTCTTCAAACTTAGGTTCGGTTGAATTAACCATCGCCCTTTACCACGTTTTTGATTTTTCTAGCGATAAACTTTTATTCGACGTGGGGCATCAAAGTTATACCCACAAAATTTTATCAGGTCGTAAAGATGCTTTTAATACCCTTAGGCAAAAAGATGGTATTTCGGGCTTTTGTAACCCTGATGAAAGTCCTTACGACGCTTTTGTTTCGGGCCATGCGGGTAATGCCGTCGCAGGGGGTTTGGGATATTGCTACGCGCGTAATTTATTGAAAGAAGATTATTTCGTAGTTAGCGTAGTGGGGGATGCATCGCTTTCAAACGGACTTTCGTTAGAAGCTTTAAACGCTTCACCCGATAAACCTAATAAGTTTGTTTTAATATTAAACGATAATGGTATGTCTATTTCTAAAAACGATAACGGTTTTTATAAAGGCATAATAAATTCAACTACTAAAAAACCTTATCTTGCTATAAAATCTGGCGCAAAAAAGATGTTTGGCAAAAACTTTATCGGCAAAATTTTGCGCAAAATCAAAGGGTTTTTTAAGCGTGTTTTCGACCCCAACGTTTATATCGACGATATAGGATTTAAATATATCGGCACTATTGACGGGCATAACCTTAAAGAGATGATTAAGGTTTTTAAAAGGGTAAAGGAACACGGTTTTCCAGCATTCGTGCATTTACGCACGCTTAAAGGTAAAGGCTATAAAGAAGCCGAACTTTACGCCGACGTTTACCACGGTATTGGTAAAGATTTTAAGCCTACGGTCAATAGTTTTTCGGTCGCACTTGGAGATGCGATGTCTTCTTTGTGCGCGTCTAACGATAAGGTTGTTGCCGTTACTGCTAGCATGAAGGAAGGCGTTGGACTTAACGCGTTTGCTTCAAAATACCCCGATAAGTTTTTCGACGTCGGCATTAATGAAGAATACGCCGTTACCCTGTCTGCAGGTATGGCAAAAGCAGGTTTAAGACCGTTTGTTTGCATATACTCAACCTTCTTACAACGCTCGTACGACCAAATCTTGCACGACGTGTGCTTGCAAAACTTACCAGTAGTATTTTGTATAGATAGGGCTGGCGTAGTTGGTAGCGACGGTGCAACGCATCAAGGCGTGTTTGATTTATCTTATCTTCGCCATATACCAAACTTAAAAATTTTATGTCCTAAAGATGTTAACGAGTTAGAGCCTGCCCTTAATTACGCTTTATCGTTAAATTGCCCCGTTGCCGTACGTTATCCCAACGGCGTGGGGGAAATTTTTGCTACCAAAAAAGATTTTGACGGCAGTTGGGAGCTTATTAAAGACGGTCAAGACGTAACAATTTTTGCCGTAGGCGGTAGGATGCTTAGTTTAGCAAGTAAACTTTCTAGTTACGGCATAGATGCAAAAATTTATAGCGCAAGAAGTGTTAAACCACTTGATTTTAACGTGCTTGAAGAAGAAAAATCTTCGCATATCATCACTTTAGAAGACAACGTTTTATCAGGTGGCTTTGGTAGCGCGGTAGCGGAGTATTATTCAAAAAAATCTTACCCCGTTAAGGTATCAATCTTTGGTTTAGACGATAAATTTATTAAGCATGCTTCGGTTGAAAGTCAGTTGTCCGATTACGGATTAAATATAGACGATATCGTTAAAATAATCAAAAACAAATAAAGGGTTTACGTATGGACGATTTACATTTTTTTGATATACATACTCACGTTTTACCGTGTGTTGACGACGGTTCTACTTCGGTAGAACAGTCTTTAGAACTTCTAACTAACTTAAAAAATGACGGTGTAACCGACGTAATGTTTACACCACATTTTAGGTTAGATATGTTTTTAACACCAGCCGCTAAAGATATCGAGGTTTTTAATTCGTTTACAAAACTTGCTAAAGAAAACGGGTTAAATTTAAATTTTTATTTGGGGCAAGAACTTCATCATCACTCCGATATGCCTTCTTTAATTAAACAAGGTAAGGCGCTTACGTTAAATAAAAGCAAGTATATTTTGCTGGAATTTTCTTGGCACGTTAAACCATTGTCGTATCAAAGTATTATTAAAAGTTACACGGATATCGGTATAACACCTATCGTCGTCCATTTTGAAAGATTTCCTTACTTTGATATTTCAGACGTTGCTTTAATGCGTGATTTGGGCGCGTTATTTCAAGTAAACGCATACTCGATTTTTGGTGTAGAAAGCGCCGAGCGTGCCGAACGGGTCAAAAAAATGCTGTCTCTAGGTTACGTGGATTTCATTGCAAGCGACTATCATAAAAACAAAAAAATTCTACTTAATGATGCTTATAATTTTGTTTCGCAAGAATACGGCAGGGACTTAGCGGACAAGTTATTATATACAAACGCTAAAAAATTATTTGGAAACTAGTTAAAATGGAAAAAAAGATTATAGCAATCGGTGGTGGTGAAATTAAATCTAAAACCACCCTAAAAATTGATGAGTATATCGTAAATTTAGCAAAGCATCACGCAGGTGATAAGCGCGCTACGGGGCTTTTTATCGGTACGGCGAGCCACGACAGTATGCCGTACTTTAATAGTTACCGTAAAACGTATACTTCGGTTTTTGATATTAAAGCAGAAGTTGCTTTAACCGTTTATGGCGAAATGAACTACGACCATATTAAGGAAAAGTTTTTAAAAGCCGATATGATTTATATCGGTGGTGGCGATACCAAGTTTATGTTAGATAGTTGGGCGCAATCGGGGTTAAAAGACCTTATCTTTGATGCTTACGAGCGTGGCGTTATAATTGCAGGGTTATCCGCAGGCGCAATTTGCTGGTTTAACAAAATGTATACAGACTTCGACCTTATGCGTAACCAACAAAATGGTGAATATAAAATTTTAGACGGCTTAGGCGTTTTAGACGGTATGTGTTCGCCACACTTTAACGAGCGTGAAGTTGATTTTAAGCAAAATATACTTAAATATAAAGATAAATTTGATTTTGCTTACGGTATCGAAAACGACTGCGCTTTAGAGTTTACCGACGGCAAACTTACCAAGGTAATTTCCGCAGG
Organism: Clostridia bacterium; assembly: GCA_017624285.1. Classification (GTDB taxonomy): domain Bacteria; phylum Bacillota; class Clostridia; order Christensenellales; family Borkfalkiaceae; genus UBA11475. The sequence goes on along the minus strand of JAGANI010000003.1, from coordinate 5,626 downwards.
TGGTAAGGCGTACAAGCTTACTTTATCGGGTGAAGATTTAATTAAGGAAGAACTTAAGTAATGAGTAATAAAAGTTTTATAGAAGAATTTGATAAGACGTTAAATTCTATCGATAAACTTAATAAGCCAAAGCTACTGCTACACAGTTGTTGCGCGCCGTGTTCAAGCGCCTGTTTAGAGGTTTTAATGCCTTATTTTGATATAACGGTTTTTTACTTTAATCCAAATATTTCCGACCCCGTTGAGTATGATAAGCGCTTAAACGAGCAGGTTAGGTATTGCAAAAACTTAAATATTGACGTAATTAACGGCGATTATAATCCCGACGTATTTTTTAATGCCGTACGTGGTTTAGAAACCGCTAAGGAAGGCGGGGATAGGTGTACCGTTTGCTATAAACTTAGGTTAGAAGAAACTGCAAAACAAGCAAAATTACACGGTTACGATTATTTTTGTTCAACTTTATCGGTAAGCCCTTATAAAAATGCTGAAAAGTTAAATAATATAGGCGTAGCGCTAGAGGGTGAATACTGCGTAAAATACCTTATCAACGATTTTAAAAAACGCAACGGCTATAAAAGGTCGGTAGAGCTTTCTTCAATTTATTCACTTTACCGTCAACCGTACTGTGGATGCGTGTTTTCTAAAAGGGAAACGGTAAAGTAGTAAAAACGCTCATTTATATTAAAAAACTAAATAAAAAAATTAGATTTTTTAACCGATATTACGGTTAAAAACATTGACTACGAACATACGTTCGTGTATAATTATAAAAAAGAATTTAAGGTTATTTATGGAAGACAGGAAGTTTATTTTACACTCTAAATATAAACCTACGGGCGACCAACCCCAAGCGATAGCGTCTTTAACGGAAGGCGTTCTTTGTGGTGAGCGCACGCAGGTGCTTTTAGGTGTTACGGGTAGTGGTAAAACGTTTACTATGGCTAACGTGATCGAAGCGGTAAATCGTCCCACTTTGGTTATAGCGCACAACAAAACGCTTGCCGCCCAACTTTGTAACGAATTTAGGGAGTTTTTTCCTGAAAATCGTGTGGAGTTCTTTGTGTCTTATTACGATTATTATCAGCCGGAGTCTTATATACCATCCACCGATACTTATATCGAAAAAGATTTATCCATAAATGACGAAATCGATAAACTTCGCCACTCGGCAACTTGTTCGTTGGCAGAAAGGCGTGATACTTTGGTCGTTGCGTCAGTTTCGTGCATATACGGTTTAGGCGCGCCTGAAGAGTATTATAAACTTGCGGTATCGCTTAGACCTGGGGATGAAATTTCCCGCGATGCTTTAATGGCAAAGCTCGTGACAATTCAGTACGCCCGTTCTGATATTGATTTTAACCGTTCTACATTTAGGGTTAGGGGGGATACTTTAGATATTTTTCCGTCGTCTAACTCTGAAATTGTAATTCGTGTAGAGTTTTTTGGGGACGAAATAGATAGGCTTTGCGAGGTAGAGTTCGTTTCGGGCAAGGTCGTTAAAGAATTAAAGCATGCGGTAATTTTCCCCGCAAGCCACTATGCTGTCGAGCAGGAAAAGATGGAACGTGCTTTATCTTTTATCGGCAAAGACATGCTTGACGAGGTGGATGCTTTTGAAAAACAAAACAAACTTTTAGAAGCGCAACGCCTAAAACAGCGTACCGCTTACGATATAGAAATGATGCGTGAAATCGGCTATTGCAAGGGTGTGGAAAATTACTCACGCTATTTTGATGGTAGAAAGGTTGGTGAGCCTCCTTTTACTTTGTTGGATTATTTTCCCGATGACTTTATCATCATGATAGACGAATCGCATATGACTATACCCCAAATACGTGCGATGTATCATGGGGATTTTTCCCGCAAGACAAACTTAGTTGGATATGGTTTTAGATTAAAATCCGCATTTGATAATCGTCCGCTTAACTTTGAAGAATTCGACGCACGCGTTACCCAAATGATATGTGTTTCTGCAACCCCTGCTGAGTACGAGCTTAATCAAGCGTCAAGGGTTGTTGAGCAGTTAATCCGTCCGACGGGGTTGGTTGATCCGGAAATTTTTGTCCGTCCAACAAAAAACCAAATAGATGATTTGCTTATCGAAATTAACAAAACGGTGGATGACGGGGGTAGGGTTTTAATAACTACGCTTACTAAAAAGATGGCTGAAAGCCTTACCGAGTATTTAAAAGATAACGGCGTTAAAGTTAGATATATGCATAGCGATATCGACACTTTAGAGCGCATCGATATAGTTACTGGGCTACGTAAAGGGGAGTTTGACGTTTTAGTAGGTATTAACCTATTAAGAGAGGGTTTAGATATGCCCGAAGTCAAACTTGTTGCGATATTAGACGCCGATAAGGAAGGTTTTTTAAGAAGCGATACTTCGCTTATACAGACCATCGGGCGTGCAGCGCGTAATAGCGACGGCAGGGTTATTATGTATGCCGACGTTATAACTGGTAGTATGAAGCGCGCTATTGACGAAACCGAGCGTCGTCGTAAAATTCAATCGGATTACAATACAAAACACGGCATTGTACCAAAAACTATTATTAAAGATATTTCAAACACCTTGCAAATTTCTAAAAAGGTGGATAAGGTGGATATCAAAAATGCTGATATCCCTGAAGAGATAGAAAAGTTAAAAGCAATTATGAAGATTGCTTCGGCAAATCTTGATTTTGAAAAGTGTATAGAACTTCGCGAAAGAATTGCTAGCTTAAAAGCAAAGATGAGAAAAGGTTAAAAAATGCAACAATTTTTAAAAGTAAAAGGCGCAAGGCAAAACAACTTAAAAAATATCGACGTTTCTATCCCGCGTGATTCGCTTACCGTTTTAACGGGCTTATCGGGATCGGGTAAAAGTACGCTTGCTTTCGATACCATTTATGCTGAAGGTCAGCGTCGCTACGTCGAAAGTTTATCTTCCTACGCGCGTATGTTTTTAGGGCAGATGGAAAAACCCGACGTCGATTTAATCGAAGGTTTATCGCCCGCAATATCAATCGATCAAAAAACCACTTCGCACAATCCCCGTTCAACGGTGGGTACGGTTACCGAAATTTACGATTATTTAAGACTTTTATTTGCTAGGGTGGGCGAGCCTCATTGTCCTAACTGTGGCAAAAAAATCGAGCGTCAAACGGTGGACCAAATCAGTGATAGTATTACTGCGTTCGGTAACGGTGCGCGCGTTATTATTAAAGCGCCGGTAGTTCGTGGCAGAAAGGGTGAATACCGTAAGGAGCTAGAAGGTTATCGTAAATCGGGTTATGCCCGTGTGGAAGTCGACGGCATTACTTACGACCTATCTGAAGAAATCCCTATCGAAAAAAATAACAAACATAATATTAACGTAATTATCGACCGTATTGTTATTAAAGACGGTATCGAAAAACGCCTTTGGGATAGTTTAGAAACAGCGCTTAAACTTGCCGATGGCTTATGCATAGCGTCGGTTGACGGTGTAGATACTTTATATTCTACTAAGTACGCTTGTCCAGATTGCGGCATCAATATAGAAGAAATCGAGCCGAGATTGTTTTCGTTTAACAACCCGTTTGGTGCTTGTCCGGAGTGTTCGGGGTTAGGTTTTAAAAAGCGTATCGACCCTGACTTAATCGTAAAAGATAAAAACAAAACTTTGCGTGAAGGCGCTATGAACGTTACCGGGTGGAACTTAGACAGCGCAAAGATGGCTGAAATGTATTTAAGCGCCCTTGCTAAACACTATAATTTTAGTATGGACGTACCCGTTAAAGACTTGCCTGAAGATGCGTATAATATGATTTTATACGGCAACGGGGGCGAAAAAATCCAGTATTCGTACGAAACTGCCACTTCAAAAGGTACGTTTATGGGTAAGTACGAGGGTATCATACCTAACCTAGAAAGACGTTATGGTGAAACTACTAGCGACTGGACTAAAATGGAAATCGAGCGTTATATGGTATCTTCACCATGTTCGGCGTGTGGCGGTAAAAGGCTTAATAAAAACGCGCTTTCCGTTTTAATCGGTGGTAAAAACATTTCAGAAATAACTGAAATGTCTATATATAAATCAAAAGAGTTTTTTGATAACCTAGTTTTAAGCGAAACTAATAAACTAATCGCTAAATCTATCCTTAAAGAAATCAACGCTAGGTTAAACTTTTTAATTGACGTCGGTTTAGGGTATTTAACCTTAGCAAGGTCGGCTTCAACCTTGTCTGGTGGTGAATCCCAACGTATAAGACTTGCTACGCAAATCGGTAGTGGGTTAGCGGGCGTTTTGTATATCTTAGACGAACCCAGTATCGGTTTACACCAAAGGGATAACCAAAAACTTATCGGTACGCTAAAGCATTTAAGGGATTTAGGCAATACTTTAATCGTCGTTGAGCACGACGAAGATACAATGCGTTCAGCTGATTATATCGTAGATATCGGCAGGGGCGCAGGCGTACATGGTGGTGAAGTCGTTGCATGTGGTAGCGTACAAGACATCATTAACGAGCCTAATAGTATCACGGGGGATTATTTATCCGGTAGGCGTAAGATAGAAGTCCCTAACGTTAGAAAACAACCAGACGGCAGATGGCTTAACGTTTACGGCGCAAAACAAAACAACCTTAAAAACATAGACGTTGCTATTCCAGTCGGTCTTATAACTACTGTTACGGGCGTTTCTGGTAGTGGTAAAAGTTCACTCGTAAACGAAGTAATATTACCTGCGGTTTCATCAATAACTTCTAGGGTTAGGGTAAAACTTGGTAATCACAAAGGGGTGGACGGGGTAGAGCATTTTGACTCCGTAATAGCAATCGACCAACAGCCCATCGGTAGGACGCCAAGGTCAAATCCAGCAACGTATACGGGGGTATTTTCTGCTATAAGGGAACTTTTTGCATCTACGCCCGACGCTAAAGAGCGTGGCTATAAAGCGGGCAGGTTTTCTTTTAACGTATCTGGTGGTCGGTGTGAGCATTGTGACGGCGATGGTATGATGAAGATAGAAATGCACTTTTTACCGGATATTTACGTTCCTTGTGAAGTCTGTCATGGTACGCGTTATAATAGGGAAACTTTACAAGTAAAATATAAGGGTAAAAATATTGCCGACGTTTTAGATATGACCGTTGATGAAGCCGTTGACTTTTTTGAAGCGATACCTTCTATCTACAACAAAATTAAAACTTTGCAAGACGTTGGTTTAGGGTATATTAAACTGGGTCAAAGTTCAACTACTTTATCCGGTGGCGAAGCGCAAAGGGTAAAACTTGCTACCGAGCTTGCAAAACGCTCCACGGGTAAAACGCTTTATATTTTAGACGAACCTACTACGGGGTTGCACTCTTACGACGTAGAAAAACTCTGTGCAATCTTAAATCGTTTAAGGGATAACGGCAACACGGTGCTTGTTATCGAGCATAACCTTGACGTAATTAAGATTTCAGACTATATTATAGACTTAGGACCGGAAGGTGGCGACGAGGGTGGTACTGTAGTGGCTGTTGGCACGCCTGAAGACGTCGCTAAGGTGGATAATAGTTATACGGGGCAATTCCTAAAAAAATTATTATAAAATTAAAACGACGGTCTGCGTATACAGTCGTTTTTTTTTTTAAAAAAAAAAACC
>JAGANI010000016.1 GCA_017624285.1 Clostridia bacterium | reverse complement strand
TTATTATTTTGTTGGTATAGGTGGAATTTCCGTAAGTGCACTTGCGGAATTTTTATTTAATAACGGGTTTAAAGTTAAAGGCTCGGATCTGTCAAATAACAATTGCGTAAAAAAACTTAAAAAACTAAAAATAACCGTATACGATACCCATCGTTTTGAAAATATTACCGATGTTGACGTGCTTGTTTATTCATCCGCAATTGATAATCTTAACCCAGAAATTATCGAAGCTAAACGCCAAAATATACCTACGGTTTGCCGTAGTGAACTTTTAGGCTCGATTTTAGCGGATTTTAATAACGTTTTAGCCGTAGCAGGCTCTCACGGAAAGACAACAACCACCGCTATGCTTACAGAAGTGTTTGCTTCTATATATAATCCAACGGCGTTTATCGGTGGTGAATCTATTACATACGGTAATTATAAGTTTGGTGAAAGAGATTTTTGCATAACCGAAGCTTGCGAGTATCAAAAAAACCTACTTAACATAAAACCCACCGTTAGCATACTGCTTAATGCCGATTACGACCACGTTGATACTTATAAAAACGTTTACGAAGTTGCTTCTACATTTAAAACCTTTTCTTTAAACACAGTTTGCATAAAAAATGCCGATGACGTTTATTTAAAGGGTATTCCTGCTAAATACACTTTTGCGTTAACTAGTAAAGCGGATTTTACTGCTAAAAACATAAAAACGACCCATAACGGGGTAAATTTTAACCTATATATTAAAGGCAAAAAGGCTTGTAAAATTTTTATACCGTTATTTGGCAAACACAATGTATTAAACGCGCTATCCGTTATCGCAGCAGCCATTTATTTAAACGTTCCGTTATCTAAAATTAAAACGGCATTAGCATCTTTTAAAGGTATTAATAGACGCAATGAATTACTAGGTAAATACATAAACACCACTTTTTATGCTGATTACGCCCACCACCCTAAAGAGATTATAAAAGCAATAAACTTACCCTCGTTTAAAAATAAAAAAACCCTTTTTATATTTGAACCACACACTTACAGTAGAACTAAAATTTTAATGAACGATTTTGTTGATACTTTAATTAAAGTAAAAAATCTTGCAATTTATAAAACCTACCCTGCGAGAGAACATTTTGATTTATCTGGTGATGCGTTAACCTTACTTAATAATATTAACGCCGTTAAAAAAGGCAAAAAGGCTGATTATTTTGATGACGTATTTAAATTTTTTAACCACGCAATAAATTTTGATAAGGTAGTTATACTTGGTGCAGGATCGCTTTACGACGACGTAAAAAGATTTTTAAACTAATAACTATTTAATTTATACAAAAAAATATAAATCTTTATATACTTTCTTTATGGACTTTTTATTTTATTTATGTTAAAATATCTTTTAGAGAAAGTTTTAGGAGATTTTTATATGAAACTTGATTACAAAAAAACTATACTTGTCGGTTTTGCGTTTTTTATAATTAGCGCTTTCTGGCAAGCATACGACAAAACGATACCAATGCTTATGACGTATAAATTTAATATGTCTCAGTTAGAATCTGGTATCATCATGGCGTTAGATAATATCTTAGCAGTATTTATGTTGCCGCTATTTGGTATGTTATCTGATAAAACAAAAACACGCTTCGGCAGACGTACGCCGTTTATCGTAATCGGTACGATTTGCGCTATAGTTGCATTTATATTTATACCGCTTATCGGCAATATCGTATTATTTATTGCAATTTTACTTGTAACACTTATTGCGATGGCAACGTTTAGATCCCCTGCTGTTGCATTAATGCCTGACGTAACTTGTAAACCACACCGTTCAAAAGGTAACGCCATAATAAACCTTATGGGTACAGCTGGTGGTCTTTTAATTTTAGTGCTTGGTATGGTTATTAAAGTTGGCAAAGAACATATGTCTAACTTCTTCCCATATTATATTGCTGCTTGTGGTATAATGCTTTTAGGTCTTATCGTATTTATTTTAACTGTAAGAGAACCTAAATGGGCAAAAGAAATGCAGGAAAATACTGAAAAGTACTTCCCCGATAACGAAGCTGAAGAAAGAAACACTACCGCAGGTGGTAAGCTTACAAAAAGCCAACTTGTTTCCCTACTTTTAATTTTAGCGTCCGTAGCATTATGGTATATGGGTTATAACGCAATAACATCTAAATATTCGTTATACGCTGACAGCGTTTTAAACCAAAGTTACGATTTAACTTTAATGATTGCGCAAGCAGGCGCTATTATCGCGTATATCCCAGTAGGTATGGTTGCATCTAAAATTGGTAGAAAAAAGACCATTTTAGCAGGCGTAGCAATGCTTGCAACGGCGTTCTTTGTTGCGATATTTATGACTAGTGAATCTAGCCCGATATTTATGTACATCTTGTTTGCTATCGCAGGTATCGGCTGGGCAACTATCAACGTTAACTCCTTCCCGATGGTTGTTGAACTTGCTAAAGAAGGTGACGTAGGTAAATATACCGGTTGGTATTATACCGCATCAATGTCCGCACAAGTTATTACCCCCATTTTATCTGGTGGTATTATGGATTTATTTGGAAATATGTCGCCGTTATTCCCCTACGCTTCAATCTGCGTAGCGTTAGCGTTTATCACGATGTTCTTTGTAAAACACGGTGACTCTAAACCCACCCAACCTAAAGACAAGTTTGAAGCTTTAGCAGGCGCTGACGACTAATAAAAAAAATAAATAAATTAAGGTCGGTTACCATTTGTAACCGACCTTTTTTTATAATTAATCACCTAAATATTCCTTTTTTAAGGAGTTAGGGGTTTTACCAGTAACAGTCTTAAAATCTGACATAAAGTGTGAAAAACTTGCATACCCACACTTTTTAGCAGTATCTTGCGCTTTTAAACCTTCTAAAATTAAAAGTTTTTCAGCATAACAAATTTTAAGTTGTTTAATATATCTATTAGAGTTAATACCCATTTTGTTTTTAAAGAGGGCGCAAAAATAATTTACTGTAACCCCAGCTGACATCGCGATATCGTTAAGGGTAATATCAGACAAATAGTTATCGTTAATAAACGTTAACGATTTAGCGATATGAGTATCGCCCTTCTCCCCTTTAATAACGGTACGCCTAGCAAACTCCGCAATAAGACAATAAACTAAATTATTAACTAAATCGTCGCTATGTTTTAAATTTGAATTAATCTCGTAAGATATTGCGCTAAAAATATCGTTAATACGAGGAATATCATCCTCAGGCATCTTGACAACACGATTTGTAAGGGTATAAAGCAATTTTTTACAAGCCGAAGATAAATCGTTAAAAGCAACTTCTAAAAATAATGCCGTGGCTGATTTTGCTGTAACTACAGCATATTCGTAAGGCATAACTAAAGCAAACGTGCCCCTTGTAAAGTTATACTTTTTACCAGACAACTCAAGACACGCTTCACCACCCGTAATTAAAACGAGTTTATAGTTAAAGTTGGTTAAGTTATTAGTTTTTGTGAATACAAGTTTTTCAGACTTTTTTAAATATACTTTTTCTTCCGTCATTGCAATTATCCTAATTTATAAGTATATAATAATGCCTTTGTTTTTTAGGCATAATATAATTATATACTAAAAAAAATTAAAGTCAAACAAAAACCCAAAAATACCCTGATTTATTTTTTTATATACCGATACTTTTTTAGTTTACTTTTTATTTATATTTTAATATTTAGCATAAAATTAATGTTTTATTATATAAAACAGTTTAAAAATGACGATTTCAGTCTTTTTTT
>JAGANI010000015.1 GCA_017624285.1 Clostridia bacterium | reverse complement strand
TAGCGTAACAATCCCCTGTATAATTTTTTAAGGTAGGAGATTCTCACGAAAGCCGAAAGGGCTTTCTCAGAATGACAAGTGCTTAACGTCATTGTGAGGAGCGTTAGCGACGTGGCAATCCCCCCTAGTGCTTACTGTCATTGTGAGCGTAGCGTGGCAATCCCCTGTATAATTTTTTAAGGTAGGAGATTCTTACGCAAGGCGTTGCCTTGCTCAGAATGACAGCATTATTATTCTACGGTGGGAGATTCTTACGCAAGGCGCTGCCTTGCTCAGAATGACAGCATTATTATTTTATTGTGGTAGATTCTCACGCAAACAAAGTTTGCTCAGAATGACAAGGTTGTATTATAGTTTTGTTAATAATGACAAGGTTATATTATAGTTTTTTGTTTATAATGACAACGTTATTATATTAAAATGATATGTAAAAAAATAAAAGCATAGGCGCTAGCCTATGCTTTTTTATTTTACACCAATGGTGTTTTGTTTATATTTAATAATTTTTGCTTGCTACCCGAAAGGCAAAACTTTTCTTTGACAAACGGTTTACACGGTTTGGCAGGAGAAAAAGCCTTTTACCTTATAAACGCCATTTGCCCCGCAAAGAAGAAGTAAACCGATACGGATATTAAGTTAAATTATTGATAAACTGTTAAAATAACCTTTTTAATTTATTTATTATTGTAGGAGATTCTCACGAAAACCGAAAGGTTTTCTCAGAATGACATAAATATTATTATACGGTGGGAGATTCTCACGCAAAACATAAGTTTTGCTCAGAATGACAAGTAATAAATAATTACGCCACAATGACAAGTAATAAATAATTACGCCTTAGCGATAAATAATAAATAATTAATGGTTAAGTGTAAAACTAACTTACTTTGACCCTTGGCGTACCGCCAAAAGGCGATACGCAAAAGTTATTATATATTAGTTTAAGTTGATATTATAAACTAGCGATGAAATCTATAGCGTCTTGACCGTCGTAAAGCTTACAGTTATCTAAAACAACCTTAGCTTGAGCGTGGTCAGAACGGAAAGCGATTTCGGTGCTTCTTATGCCTTCAAGAGTCTTAGAACCCATGAGTGTACCAGAAAGGTTATAAGCGTAGAAGGTTACAGTGCTGTTGTTCCAATCTTGAACAGCTACACAGTGAGCCTTGTTGAAGTCTCTACCATCAATCTTAACCTTTTCAGTAGATTTATAGATATCGTTAGCACTGCTATTATTTACTCTGAAGATACAAGAAGTAGTCCAAGATACGAAGTTAATACCGTAATCTTTACCGAAACGGAAGTTCAAGCAATCGATTGCACCGTGTTGCATTGCGATATCAAACTCGAATACAACGATACCGTTGAAGTTAACGTTATTAGCAATTACCCTTGCACCGTTCCAAGTCTAGTGGTGACTAGGTTTAACAATGCTTACACCGTTTGCGTTGTTTTGATCGATATTAGCCCTAGATACGAAGTCGTAGTCGTTATCAACGAATAACTTCTTGATAACCTTAATAGTATCGTTAGCAATAGCGCCGTTTTCTACAACGATAGTGTTATCAGCGTAGTTAACGTTATTGATAGATACTGCATAAGTACCGTCGTTCATATCGAGAGAGATCTTACCACCTGCAACGGTTGCAGAGTAGATACCGTTATCGCCAGCAAAGGTTACAACAGAGCCGTCAGCAACAACGTCAGTGTATTTATCCCAAGCGAATGCAGAAACTACGTCAGCAGTAACTGTATTGTAGTTAGCAGCAGCGGTAGTAACGGTAATGATAGCTTCACCCTTCCAGTTGGATTGTTTGGTATCAAGACTTTGGTAATTAGCAACAACGTTTGCACCGTCAGCAACAGCATCAAGTTTAACGCCGTTAGCGTAGATACCAGTTACAACGAAACCTTCGTTAGCGGTTGCTGTAATGGTAGTTGATTGACCAAATCTGAGAGATTCAGCACCAAATACTACGTTAGCGTTTTCAGCATCAGCAGTAAGTTTAACGGTTTGGTTATCGTAACCACGTACGATAAAGTCGTTTTTAACACCATTTTCGGTATCATACCAGTAACGGAAGTTATCTACCTTAGCTAAGCCGTCTTTACCACTGTTGGCACGATCGAACTTGCCAATGTAAGAACCATCGTAAAGGTAAATATCAATATAGCCGTTAGCAACAATTATGTAGAAGCCTTGTTTAGTACCACCAACACCACCGAGTTGAACTTCAGCATCAGAACCCTTAGTGTTCTTAATGGATAATCTAGAATCACAGTTACAGAATTGAACTGTGATGTAATCAACTGCTTTACCGTCAGCATCAAATTCTTCTAATCTGATGTTATGGTAGAATCTTGAACGACCATCAGTTAATTTAGCGTCAGTTTGATATTCATCTACGTCGATTTCGAAGTAGAAGATACCATCTTTATTAGTAGCGTGATACGGATCGAAGTCTAAATAGTGACCAGTTTTAGCAGGTACAGCAGCGTAAGTTACAACTAAGCCCTTATCAGCTACACCTAAAGCTTCAGTATTTTGGAAACCACGGTGACCATATACTAAACGATCAACAACTACGGTATCAGCAACAGTGCCGTCAACAACGGTAACGGTGGGCGAATACATACCAGTAAAGTCAGCGTAGCCGGTTTCAGCACGTTGAGAAATTCTGAGAACGTAATCACCATCGATAACGTTTGTTAAGGTAAGTACGCCGTTTGCATCGGAAGTAGCTTCGATAACGTTACCTAAAGGTGTGGTTACGTAGAACTTCTGGTTAACGAACGGAACTGCCTTTGAGTCGGTTTCGTATTCATACTTGTGTAAGATGTTAATCTTAACAACGTTTTCAACAACTTCTTCTACAGGGCTGAAGGAAGCAACAGCCTTAACGCTGATAGCGTTGGTAGAATCGATAGTGTAAGAAGTGCCGTCTACCTTAACGCCGTTTACGGTAAAGTAATCAAGCTTGTAGCCGTCGTTTACGGTAGCAACAACAGTGGTCTTACCCCATAAGCCGTTGTTTTCAGTTACTTCAACTGAACCACCGTCTTCACCATATACGGTAACGTCTTCGTAAAGTTTAGAAGGAATTGAATTAGCGATGTATAAATCAGTAATAGTAACGTCTAATTGACCGATAATAGAAGCGATATAGTTAACCTTATTCGTCTCAGGAGCACAGTAAGCAACAGACTTTAAGTGACCGTCGGCTTGTTCAACAAATACAACGAAACCACCATCGTCACGTACACCAACTGCAACGCCTAAGCCTTCACCACCGGTAACCTTAGCCATTTGTACGGTATCCCAGTTAGCGCCGTGTGCGCCCCAACCAAGACCACCACTTTGTTGCCATCTAGTACGCCAGTAACCTTGGTTACTATGTACGCCGAAGATACCACCGTCTCCAGCAGCGGTTTCTTTATTATAGGTTTTAATAAAGTTAAGGTTGAAGCCGATAGCAGATACGTCTCTACCAGGATAGAAAGAGTTATATGTAGGTTCGTGGAACTTGAAGTATACGAACTTGATATCGCCCATATCCCTATTGAAGTGTGAGTATACTGCCTTGTTAGGAGATACGTAGCTAATTATACCGTCGTTTACTTGAGAGAAGTCAATCTTGGTATCATTGCCATTAGCGTTATGACCGTTAATGGTTCTGTAATTAAACTCATAATCGAATACTAAGTCTTGACCAAGAACTACGGTAGCAGTAGCGTTTGCTTCGTATTGAGCGAGCGTACCGATAGATGCGGTATAAGAGCCAACTAATACGTCTTCGATTTCGTAAGAGCCATCTTCACCGATAACTGCGGTATAAGTGTTAACACCATCAGTTAAGGTTAAGGTTTGACCTTGCGGGATGTTATCGTTATCGATAAGTTTTTTGTGAGTGATTATACCAGAAACTTTACGATAGTCTGCTAATTCATAAGTAAGAACGTATTCATCAACAGCGTTATCTACGTGTTTAATGGTAATGATAGCGATATGGTTAGCTTGATCGTTGATAAATTCAACTTCTTCGCCATTAGCGTAAGCTTTAATCACAGCAACCTTAGCGCCTAATTTAACGGTAACGGTGTCAGAGAACCAAAGGTAAGAACGCCGTCAGCGTCTAAATCTACTTCGTTAGTACCAACTAAGTTTTCAGTACCTAAAACTAAAGTAGCGTCTTCACGTAATGCGGTTTCTACTACAACAACGTATTCACTAACCTTTGCATTGTGAACTAAGTTAACAGTATAAACTGCTTCGTATGGGTTACCTTCTTTGGTGAAGGAAACTTCCTTACCATTTACGGTAACTTTAACAACTTCGTAATAAGCGTTTTCAGCATCGATAGGATCGATAGTGATGGTAGAAGTTTCTAATTGACCAAGAACGTCTTTAGAAATTTCAACCTCAGCATCGCCGGATTCGCCTAAAACAACGTTTGCTTTGTTAGCTTCTTTATAAGCAACAACGTCAGCACCTTCTAAAACTTTGATGTTCTTGAAGATTGCTTCACCATGCCACGGATGTGCAATTAAGAAGATTGAATTGTCACCTTCGATCGGGTGGTTGCCTACTCTTGAGCCACAGAGAATTAATTCACCAGCAGCGTATCTATCTACGTAGAAGTCGTATTGGAACTTACCTTCTTCAACAGGAGTGATAACAACTTCGATCATGAATTCACGATAGTTGATACCGTTTTCTGAAATAACAGCGTCAGCGTCGTAGAACATATCAGCGTTTGCGTTGAAAGGCTTGCATGCTAATGCGTCGCCACCCCAAGCACCTACTGCAAAGTACATATTGCTAATTTGCATGTAAGCATAGTTGTAAGCGTTAACTTCCATCTTTTGGGTGTAAGAGATAACTAAACCTTCAGAAACGTCGAGAGCTTCCGTAATAAAGGTAGAGTGAGAACCGAGTACACGGCCTCTTTCCTTAGCGAAGGTTGCGCCTTCTGCAGAGTAATCTACAAGGGCGAAATCACCATTAGCGGAATCAACGAGATCTTTGTAGAGAACGATTTCTTGCTTACCACCGTCTAAGGTAACGATCGTAGGAACGTAACCGTCAGCGAAAGCAACGAAGTCTACGTGAGGAGCGTAAGTTAAAGCAGAAGAATCATCACCAAGGGTGAGAACGTAGGTATCACCGTTAGCTGCAACAAGGCGAACTACGGTACCTGCGGGTACTGCTTTAAGAGTATCATCAGAAGCCCAAGCAAACTTGGATTTAACTGAAATTAAGGTATTTAAGATTTCCTTATCAGCGGTAACGATTTCAAATTCAACGTCTGCAAAATCAGCAAAGTATGTGTAACCTGCAGTAACAACGCCGTCAGCGTCTACGTCAAATTCAATTGCATTGCCGTTAGCAAGGATTTGAGTGATAACCTTACCTTCTACTGCGGTAGCAGTTAAGGTAGCGGTTTGTAAGTAAGATAATACTTCAACGTCAAGAGATGCTTCAACGTCAGCGTTTTCAGCGATAGATAAGTTGATATCTTCGCAATCGTAAACTTTGATGTTGGATAACTTGAAGTTAGGAGCAGAAGTGTTAGTAGCATCTAAGTAAACAACTAATCTGTTGATGCCGTTGCCTGCCTTGTGGTTGCCTTTAGTACATTTTTCAGAAGTGCTACCTACGAAAGTGCCGTCTGCAGTGTATAACTTAAAGTCGCCATCTTCAGCAACAACGAGATAGAAGTCGCCGTGGAAGAAATCACCCTTAGAGGTATTTAAATAACCATCGTGGCAAGATTTAACGTAGAAACCAGAATTCCAAACGGTAAATTGTAATTCGGTAGCAACGCCGTCGTTACCAAATGCCTTAAATATTAATACGTTGTTAACGCCTGCTTCAGGATTGCTACCTACACGTAAGCCAAGGTTTTCATAAGTAAATGCCATTACTTTGCCGTTAGATAAACCTAAGGAATCGTAAAGTTCAATACCATTTGCTAAACCAGTAGCGTTGGTTGTGTAGTAGTAACCGTTAGACTCGTAACCGTAGTTAGTAAAGTTGCCATCAGGTGCGTTAGCGGTAACCTTTCTAATAAGAGAAGCTTCAACGTTGAAGAATTCTTCACCTTCAGCAGGAGCATTTACAGAAACTGCACTAGAATAGTAACCGTTAGAAGTAAGCGCGTAATTACCAACCTTTAAGAAAGCAACTACAGTGCCGTCTTCACCAACTTCGAAGGTGTAACCTCTACCGTCTGTGTTGGTTAAAGTGAACCATTCACCAGGAACGAAGTCCTTAGCGCCGATACCAGCAATATAAGCGTCGATATCGATAACTACGTTAACGTATTCTTCAACAGGTGCGAAGGTAGCAACTACGTTACCCTTAACCATCTTGTACTTAGCAATTTCTGCAACGCCGTTCTTAACAGCAGCAGTCATATCTTTGCCGTCAACGATTAAAGATTCAAATACGTAGCCTTCGTTCGGAACAACGGTAATAGCAACGTCGCCGCATAACTTACCAGTGTAATCGATAGAAACGTAACCACCGTTTACATCAGCTTTGTCTTCGGTTTGTGCGGTTTCGATAACAACTAAGTTATCTAAGTTGTTAGCGTATACAATATCAGAGATAGTTAACTTATAACCTTGGTTAATGATAGACTTAATCTTGGTATAAGCGTCAGCGTGAATCCATTCAGCACCATTATCACGAACGATAACAACGTGTTCGTTATTGTCGTTTACTTGATAGTAAGTAGCAGTGCCGTTTTCGATTGCAAGAGCGATGGTAGTGGTAAGAGAAACTTCTACAGCACCAGTTTCTCTAACTTCTTTAATGAAAGCTTTCCACCAAGTGTTGTTAGAACGATATTGGAATTCACCATAAGTCTTATCGCCGATGTTTTCGTTATGACCAGCAGGTACCCAACGTGTACCGTAAGATGCACCCTTAGTGCCATCGGTTTCCATTTGAGTTGTAGCACGTTCGCTATGGCTAGCTAAAACGGTATCAGTAACGGTGAACTTTAAGTAAGCAACGTTACCGAGTTCGCTATTAAATTGAAGTCTATAACCAGCATTGTTGTTAGCGTCAGCACGAACGATATTGATTTCGTCATCAGCAAAATCAGTAGTAGCAAATGCTACGTTATTGTAGTTATCGAGTATGAATAATTCATAATCAAGTTTAATAGTTTGTGCGTACTTACCTTCGTCATCAGCAGTGATAATTAAGGTAGATACACCGTAAGTGTCTTCTACAACTAAAGCGTATTCACCAGGAATTACGTTAGCAAATACTAACTTGCCGTCTTTAGCGGTAGCGTTGTAAACAACTTTGATATCAGCTTCTTTAGCGTCTAAGTTGGTTAAAGTAGCAGTCTTGCCATCAACAAGCGCGTCTTCTACACCTAACTTAGTAACGTCTACGGTAATAGTAGCTTCAACAGGAACGTCTACTTTAACTACTTCAACTTCGAATTCAATACCAGAGAAGTTTACGAAATCAGTTGCAACGTACTCGAACGTAGCAATACCAGTTACGGTATCGATAGTGAACGGAACGTCAACGATATCAAAATATTGTTTGTAAATACCACTTTCATCTTCAGCATAATTGAAGAAATAAGCAGTAACTTTATTAGCAACGTACATACCTTCCTTAGCGGGGTAAGGAGTGATAGTACCAACTAATTTTTCACCAATAGTGAGGTTGGTCTTGTTAAAGGTAAGGTCAGAAAGTGAGGTATCGCCAACAACTACTTCGTAATTGAGCATGTCGATAGCTTCTTGACCTTCGTAGAACTTAACTGCATACTTAACTTTACCCTTGAAGTCGTCGTGTGAAACGCAGATAAGATCTAATTCGCCACCACGTACATTAATATTGTAATCATTAGCGTGGATACGTTTACCATCTACAGTGAAGTAGTAGAAGGAAACTTTACCATTTTGGATAACAAATTGTGCATCGTAGTATGCGTATTCAACACCATCAATAACTTCGATTTGGTCGTTAATACGTACGTTACCAGGAAGTTCATTATTTAAAGGTTTAACAGCGATAGATGCGTTATTCCATACACCAGAGTTAAAGTAGTTGCCACCAATGTAGATACCACCGTAAGCTTGTGTGCCTTTTTGATAGTAAGCGGTGTATTCAATAATCTTAATAGAATCAGTTACAGCAGATTCGTTAAAGTAGAAGTAACCACCCTTAGCACCGGTAGATTCAACAAAGATAGTGCCGTCTTCTTCAACAGTGTAATCAAAGTTGTCATAATCGCCAGGGAGACCGTCGTAGTTAACTTCTTTATAAACTGCTGCTTCAGCGTATACTACAACAGAACCGGTGTAGTAATCATATTCAGCTTCAGCAAAAGCAAAACCCATTGCATCGCCGTAGATAACAACGTAAGCGTTAGCGCAATCAAGCTCGTATTCAGCAACGTTGATAACTACGTCTTGATCTTCAATTACAAAGTAACCGTCTTCAATAACAAAGTCGCCAAGAAGTTTATATGCGCCAAAGTTAGATACAGAATATACGGTAACAACTTCGCCATCGGTTAAGTATTCAGCATCAACACCGTAAATGTATTCAACTGCAAAGTATACGTCGCTATTTAAGGTGTAAATACCATCTGTGTTAACGTCTAATTCAGCTTCAGGAATAAATGTAAAGAGTACAGTGTATTCATCTGAATAAATATCAACGCCGTTAGCTACAAAGCTTAAGTTAACTTTACCGTTAACAACTTCGTAAGTAGATTCAACGATGCCTTCGCTAAACATAACGGATGCACCGTATACGATGTAACCTTCAGGAATAACTGCAGAAAGTTTAACTTCATCACCGTAAGATACTACGTAATCAGAAATAGAGATTCTAGTATCAACGAAATCAGTATCAATTGCGTTAATCGCTACAGCACTTACGAAATAATCCTTATCAACGGAATTAATGATAATGTTATCGAATTCCCAAGCGTCGGAACGATCTGCATTTGCGTGTTCCTTATCATCATCGAAGAAAGAAATTCTTACAGAAGTGAAAGGATCATCACTAAACTTATCGTTTAATGCATAACCAAGGTTTACACCATCCATATAGATGAGTACGTTACCAGGAACGATAACTAAATCGAAGTGGATAGTTTCGCCAACGAGTGCGCTAGCAGAACCGATATAATCAAAACGATTTGCCGTCTTAAGGTAGAATTCACCTACAGAGCCACAAAGTTGAACAGCGAAAGACTTCTCAGGAGCGGTATAGAAATCGAATTCCGGATAAGTATAGTGTAAACGATTGTTTCTCCAATCAGTTACTTTAAAGTCGAAGGAGTATACGTCGTAAAGTTCAGGTGCGTTAGCAAAATCAACAGTTGCGCCGTAGTAATCAGAAGTTACTTTGTAACCAAAGTCAGTACCATCAGAAACAACGAAGTTTTTAGCGTTAACGAACATTACTTCTCTAACGTTAATAGCGTTAACACCATCAACAAAAGCAATTGCGGTTAATGCGTTGCAACCATCAACTGCTACGTCGTAGTTGCCAGGAACAAAGTTAGCAATAATTAATTTACCGTCAACGAGAGTGCCTTCGTAAACTTTAGCGTTTTCAGCAACACCGGATTCGGTAAGGGTGATCTTAACGCCGTCAGCAGCAACGGTAGAACCGTCGTTCTTATTGATGTTTACGTTAAGTTCAGCATAAGAGTATGCAGCACCAGTTACAACTTCGATAGCGTTACCGATAGAAACTTCATCAGTAGCGAAAGATACGTTGTTGATAACTACAGGACAACTGTTTTGAATAATACGTAATACTAATTCATCTGCTTCTTTCGTGCCATCAACGTAAGAATACTTATAACCATCATTAGTCTTAAGACCAAGAGCAATAATAAGTCTACTACCTTGTCTAATAGCGATTGATCTAATCTCTAGAGAAGTTCCAGCTGTTGCACCTGCAGCATTAGTAAGAGTACCCCATTTACCATGGTTATTATGAATACCGTTAGGATCAACGTACATTGAAGGAATACCATTCCAAGATGTAGAACCAGCATTACTTGGTACATCTACAGTATATGCATAGAAGAACCAGCCTGCATCTACAGGGTCAATTGTAACGTCTGTAACAACTACAAAGTCACCAATAAGTGTGCTTTCACCTTCATTATTAAAGAAGATGTTTGTTTCGCTAGTAGATAAAACTTTGCCATTGTATTTGGGATCAGCTGCGTCGATACGGTTGTTAGCACCGTTTGCAGCACTGTCAGTACCTACGTTTGCTTTTACAGGAGCAAAGTCGTACGCGGGTGCGTTATTTAAATATGTATTGAATAATGCGCTGTTTTCAAAGCTTGCTTTAGAAACAGTGAGGTTTGCAAAGTTTGCAGAAGTACCTTCAGTACCGATAACGAAACTGCTAACTGCAGGAGCGCTTAAGTATACTTCTTGTAATACGCCGTCAGCAAATAAGTAAGCCTTTTCGTTTGCTACTAAAACAGCAATCTTAACGGTTTTAGCTTTGCTTGTAATATCGTATGCATTTGTAGAAGAATTGAAGTTAGTGTAAGCACCAAAAGATGCGTTGCCGTCAGCGTCTACGGTAAAGCCGTATTGACCACCGTAATACATTGTACCGGTAGATTTAGAATCCCATAATAAGAATCTGTAACCAGTTTGATCGTTAAATGATAACGAGATGTGTGCGTTATTCTTATAATCGGTAACGGTTACGTCAAATTCTACTAAGAATTCGCCATAAGCATTAGGAACAGTAACCTTAGTTTTGCCAAGGCTTAAATCCTTAGTGGTAGACCAATCTTCAACGGTAGTTACCGGAGGAACGTCTGGTAATGAATTGATTCTGAGACCTGATTTAGCAAGTTCTTCCATCATAACGTCGTAACCAGCAGGACATGCAGGGTGAACTTTATCGTTTGCTTTATATAACGAAGTATCGTTAGCAAAGATATCATAAACGTCAACTACTGCGAGCCAGTTATCTTCTTCAGCATATGCCTTAACTGCGTCGTTAAGAGCGATAATTTGAGCGGTATCTTGACCGATACGTGGGATAACGGTGAACCAGTAAATTTCAGTTTCAGGCATATTTACGTGGAAAGCGTATAAAGCGTTAAGTACGTTTTCAATAGCGCCCTTAGAATCCATGTTCTCATCAAAGATATCGTTTGTACCGATATTAAGAACTACTGCTTGAGGATTGATGTCGTAAATATATTGACCCCACCATAATAATTCAAATGCTTGCGCAGAAGAAGTACCATAGGTGTAAGCGTCTAAGCCTTCAAATCTGGTGTTGAAGTCAGTTAAGAACCATCTGGTATCGAAGAAAGAGTCACCGATAAAGAGAACGGAATCTTCAGTAGCGGGGAACTTTTCAACTTGTTCCGTAAAGTAATCAAGACGACTAGCGTTAAGTGCAGATGCACCCTTAATGGTTACGTTAAAGGTCGTTTCGTGACGAGCGGTCTTAGCGGTTACTGCAACAGTACCGGAAGTTACACCGTCAACAACGGTAATGATACCGTCTTCGATAGCGATCTTAGTATCGTCGTATTCGTATTCGATTTCACTAGCGAATTTATCTACGGTGAATTCTACAGGAAGATTTAAGTAGTAGCCTACGATGATATCTTGGTCTGCGATAACCAAACTACCATAGTTCGTACCAACTTCTACTTCAAACATAACTGAGAAGTTTTCACTAGTAGCGGTAACGTTAACGGTTACGTTTTCAACTAAACCGGTTACTTTACCGTTTTCGATAAGTAATTTCGAAGTATCGTATTTGTAAGTTAAAGCTTCTGCTGCATCGGGGTTGCTCCAATCGAGAACGATTTCGGTAGCTTCGCCGAAAGGAATAGACATATTGTCAATCGTTAAAGTACCACGGTCTGCTACGATTACGTTAAACGTCTTGGTTGCATAAGCGGTCTTAGCGGTTACAACAATTGTGCCTGCTGCATAAGCATTGATGGTGTTGCCATTGATAGCGATTGCGTTACTTGCGAAAGAATAGGTAACTGCTTCTGCATAGGTGTTATCACCAAATACAGCAACGATATCCTTAGTTTCGCCAATGTACATTTCGATATCTGCGATTTCAAACGCACGGTCGGGTACTGTTACCACGAAAGTTTCCGTGTATTGTGCAGTCTTAGCGGTTACGGTTACTTTACCAGCTTTAATAGCGGTAATTACGCCGTCAGCAATAGAAATAACGCCTTGCTTATTGAAAGTATAGGTGATTTCTGATGCGTTTGCAGAATCCATAAATACAGCGTTAACAGGTGCGGTTGCGCCTACTTCGATTTGCTTATCTTCGATTGTGAAAGCATAATTCGGAAGCGGATTAACTGTTACTGTAAAGGTAGCGGTATGATTTGCCGTAGTTGCGGTTACGGTTGCCACACCTTCTGCTAAACCCGTTACTTGACCGTTCGCAATAGAAATGGCATCACTGTTTTCTTCATAAGTGATTGCGAGGTCGGCATATTCAGTCTTTGAGAAAGTAGCTAAAATGTCCTTGGTTTCGCCAACTTCTAAGGTGATGTTTGCTACGGATAAAGTGCCGTAATCAACTTCTTCATCTTGACAAGCTGTAAAACCGATCATTGAAAAAACTGCTACTAATGACAAAAACAATGCCAGTAATTTGTTTTTCATATTTTTCTCCTTTTATTTTTTTTGCGGTAAGGTTAGGTTCGCACTCCCACCCCTAACGCATTTTGCCAATAAATAAATTTTGTCTTGGTTTGTTACTGTGCTTTCTGCGTCCGTACACTTTAAGTTCGTTACTTAGACTGCTTACGCTTGGCTAAAGCTTCGCCCCGCTTTATAAAAGCGTCGACTTTTGACGATACTTTTCGCCCATCTAAGACACGCACGTATACTTACGCACGCGAGCACCTTCGCTTATGTTATTATATAATATAAAACGAAAAAATTCAATCGATTTAGAAAAAAAATCGACTTTTTTTGAATTTTGTTGTATTTCGCTAGATAACTGCTTATGATTTTAACAATTTGCGTCAACAAAAAAACATCGCTTATACTATTTTCCTCCATTATACAATAATGGCGGGGTAAATTACAATACACCCAAAAAAATATACAAAATAATGATATTTTTTACAAAATAACACTAGAGTTTAGACATTTTTTTACAAAACATTGATATTTTTTTAAGTACATTTTACGACATTTTTAGACAAAATTTTACAATTTTTTCAAAAAAAAGACACAAAAACACCATAAACCTGATTTAATTAAGCAAAATTTTAGCTTCAATCTGGTTACAAAAAAAAACAAAATCTATATACTTCCTATCAAAAAGCACACCGCAAAATTTATATACTTCTTATAAAAAAGCGCACCGCAAAATCTATATTCTTCCTATCAAAAGCACACCAAAACACACCGAAAAATCTTTATACTTCCTATCAAAAAACACACCGCAAAAAACACTAAAAAATTTTTTTAACCTGTAAAACTTTGCATTAGGGTTACGGACGTTAAATAATAGCGATGCGCCGTTAAATAAAAAATGCATATTGTAATTTTTGCTTAATTTTATTTTTTAGCGAAAACCCTAATAATTAAGTTTTGATTTGTTAACTAAAGCCTTAGATTTGACTCTTTACGTAAAAAATTTGTTTTAGAAAATTACAAAAAATTTGCAAAGTAAAATTTAGCATAATTTTTAATTTTAGTATGCATTATTTATGTTTTTTGATATTAATTTAACGCTATAACCATTTTTTTGCTACAAAACAACCCAAACTTAATACAAAACACAAAATATAACGGCATTAAACACAAATATATCTTGCCATAGAAGTAAAATAGCGTATCGTAAATCCGTCATTTTTGTAAAAATTTAATCGCTGATAAAAAACTTTATGCTAAAAAAACGATAATTAAAAAAGCTACATTAAAAGTAAGGACTACCCAAACAAATCGCATTAAAAGTAACCTACTTCCTAAATAAAGCGCATTAAAAGTAAGGACTACCTAAACAAAGCGAAAAGTAAAGACTACCTAAATAAAGCGCATTTTTTGTTACGCAAAAAACAAAGGGATCAGCCGTTTTTTTACTAAACGTCTAATCCCCTTAAATATTTGTTTTTACCATATATGCAACACTTTTTTACAATAAATTACACTTATATCATTGTAGATTATTTTTGCATATAATTGATTTTTGCATTTTTAGGTTTTTATAAAATTGAAATTAAAGCGTTCTCTTTACGATATCTTTCTAGCGCAATTAAATACCTATTAGATAAATCGAACATATATTTTTGACGCTTATCATACGGCATATCGTTAAAGACAGACTCATCAACCAACCTACCGATAATATCATCGACTTCGCCATAAGTATCTAAAAGTTCTTTTACTCTGTTATAAAAGTCTTCGTCATCTAAGGCGTAAACGTCGGTTTTAATTTTATTATGACAATCCTGTTTACAATACTCAACCACTTTTGAAATTGCAATCCCTTCTAAAACGGCTTTTTTCTTGCGTTCTTCAATTTCTGCGCGATAATTTTGCCAAAAACCTGACTTTAACCTGCGCTTGGCTTCCTTTGCGTACTGTTTTAAGGATTTTTCTTCCATAACGCCCCCAAAAATGTTTTAATACTTCCTTGTTTAATAAATTTGCCAAAAATTCCCTTTTTCTAAAAATTTTGTCGAAAATTCCCTTTCTCTAAAAATTTTGTCGAAAATTACTTTTTTCTAAAAATTTTGTCGAAAATTCCCTTTCTCTAAAAATTTTGTCGAAAATTACTTTTTTCTAAAAATTTTGTCGAAAATTCCCTTTCTTTAAAAATTTTGTCGAAAATTACTTTTCTTTAAAAATTTTGTCGAAAATTACTTTTCTTTAAAAATTTTGTCGAAAATTCCCGACAAATAAAAATCGCCCACCAGTATCTTTAGTGAGCGATTATTATTTAACTATTAGCCTTTAATGCTTCTCTTACGAGCGGCTTCGGACTTCTTCTTTCTTCTTACGGAAGGTTTTTCATAAAACTCTTTCTTACGAATGTCGCCCAAAATACCATCTCTAGAGCACTTTCTTTTAAATCTTCTTAAAGCGCTATCGATTGATTCGTTTTCACCAACTCTAACTAACGACATACCACAACCCTCCTTTGTCCTACGACCTTTACTATGTGATATTATACTAAACCCGACTATTTAAGTCAAGGATTTTAACCACCTTTAAAATTTTTTTTATTTTTAACTTGAATTTTAGTTTTTAAAATTTTTTACCACTTGTTTTTACGTTAAGCGGGATTCCAATCCATTTTTTTGCCTGCTAAAATATGTATATGCAAATGGAATACCGTTTGACCAGCGTCATCACCTTGGTTAATTACCAACCTGTAACCGTTTTCAAGCCCTAGTATAGAAGCAAGTTCAGGTATCTTTTTAAAACATGCTTTAAGCATTTCAGCCTGAGTATCGTTCATTTCAGATAGAAGCTTAAAATGGGATTTTGGTACACAAAGATAGTGCTTTGGCGCTTTTGGGTCAATATCTTTAAAAATATACATGTTTTCGTCTTCATACATTTTTGTTGAAGGAATTTCGCCTTTAATTATTTTACAAAATAAACAGTTTTCCATATTTTACTCCTTTTATCAATCAATAATTTTTGCAAGTAAACCGTCTTTAAATTTTGTAATCGGTTTTACTTTAATAAACGTATTCAACGGCAATTTGTCATCAAAAACGTATATACGTATATAGTTTTCGCTGTAACCGACAACGTAACCATCATTAATGGTTTCAGTTAAAACAGTCAACGTATTTTGCATATTAAACTCAAAAAAAGCATCGCGACAAGCGTTTTTAGCCTGTAAAAGCTTATCTAAACGGGCTTTTTTGACGTCGCCAGGTAAATCCTTTAATTTATAAGCCAACGTGCCAGACCTTGGGCTAAACGGGAACGGATGTATATCCGAAAAACCCACCTGTTTAACAAAATCAAGCGTAGCGTCTACGTCATTTTCAGTTTCCGTCGGAAAACCTACTATAATATCCGTAGTAATACCTGCATACGGGTAGTACTGTTTTATTAAACGCACTTTAGATAAATATTCCGCCGTTGTGTAATGACGGTTCATCTTTTTTAATACCGCGTCTGAACCAGATTGCAAAGACAAATGAAACTGTGGCGCAAAGTTTTTTAACCGCTTAGTAGCCTGTAAAAAATCTTCCGTAATGACGCCAACTTCTAACGAACCTATCCTAAACCTAGTGTCAAACTTAGTTAAATTATCAAGTAGCCCCGCTAAACCAATTCCGTTATAATTATAATCTGATATATTTATACCGTTAAGCACACACTCTGTAGGAGAAGTCTTTTCGATTTCAGCAACAATGCTTTCTACCGAGCGCGAACGGCTACGCCCACGTAAATACGGTATAATGCAGTAAGAACAAAAATTATCGCACCCGTCCTGCACCTTAACGTACGTCCTAGCGCGTAACGACGAGGGCGTAAGCATATCCTCGTACACTTTTGTATGCGCACTAATTTTAACACCTGTATCGGATAACATATTTAAAATTTCACCTTTATTAAAAGTGCCAGTTACCAATTGAACGTTATCTTTTGAAATAAAACTATCAGGATTTTTTTCGGCAGCACAACCAGTAAAAATTATACGCGCGTTAGGATTAATGGCAAAAATACGCGCACGCATTTGACGCGACTTTTTTTCCGCCTCGCCAGTAACGGCGCACGTGTTTACGATATAAAGGTCGGCAAACTCAAGTTCGTCAGTAACGACGTACCCTTTATCTACCAAACCACGTATTAAAGAATCACTTTCGCATTGATTTACTTTACAACCAAGCGTAAACACACAAATTTTTTCCATTTTTTACCCTATTTTGTTAAAAATAATTGGGTACGTACCCTATTATTTTGAAAAAACCATACAACACCACTCACCCTTTTTAACGGTTTTAACATGGCTAAAACCCGCTAAAATATAAGCGGATAAAACTAAATCTTCCTTACTTAAAAGTATACCACTTAAGATAACCGTGCCGTTATCTTTAACGTTTTTAATAATATCTTTTGAAAACCCTACTAAAACTTCTGCCATAATG
Organism: Clostridia bacterium; assembly: GCA_017624285.1. Classification (GTDB taxonomy): domain Bacteria; phylum Bacillota; class Clostridia; order Christensenellales; family Borkfalkiaceae; genus UBA11475. The sequence continues at coordinate 12,254 of JAGANI010000015.1, read as the reverse complement.
TTTGCAACGACTACGTCGCCAACGGTTTCGTCATCGTCAAGCAAATTTTTAAGATAAATTTCAACATTACTTACGTTGTTTAACTTAACGTTATGCATAGAAGCAGAAGTGGCGCACTCGTCAATATCGGTCATAATTACCTTTTTAGCACCTAATTTTGACGCTGCTATGCCTAAAATGCCACTACCACAACCAACGTCTATAACAATATCGTCGCTTTTAACGAACTCTGCAAGCATTTCGACACACATAGAAGTCGTTTCATGCTCACCTGTACCAAACGCCATGTTGGAATCAAGTTTAACTACGTATTCATCATCCTTTTTGTCGTACTTAATCCACTCAGGACAAACGACTATTTTACCTATGTGGATGGGTTTAAAATTTTCCTTCCATTTAGTAAGCCACTCGTCCCCATCAATTTCCCTTTTGACGGTTTCAAGCGAACCTAAAGGCTCGGTAATAACGTCTTTTAACGCTAAAATCCTGCCTTCAATTTCTTTAATAGTATCAGGCTCGTCCACGGGGACAAAACCTTTAACCAAAACGTCGGTATCCTTTTTAGATAAAAGTTCTTCATCAACGTAGTCCCAAGTACCCTTCTTCATACGGTCAAGTTCTAAAATATCGTTAATATCGGAAATTGCTACACCTTGATCGGTATACTCCCATAAAATATCCGAAATAAGCTCTGACCCAAAAGTATTTGTGTGTACGGTAATTTCAATATACTTCATAATAATCCTTTTTAACAAATGTTTTATTAAAAATATGATACCAAATATTGCAAAAAAAAGCAAGCCCCAGTTTAACACTTTGGCTTGCTTAATTTATTTTTTTGAATTATTTTTTACCGTAGGGTTTTTTACCGTACATGCTTTCAACGTTAGTTGAAAATTCCTTCATTTTTATTTGTTGTTTATCTTCAAGCGTGTCATCGAAATCTTCAAGCATAGATTTTTGCGCTTTGGTTAACTTTGTGGGAACTTCAACGTTAACGACGATATATAAGTCGCCCGTACCACCCTTTGTCCTAATACCTTTACCACGCACGTAGAAAACCTTGCCACTTTGCGTGCCTTCAGGTATCGTGTAAGTTAAAGTATCGTCGATTAAAGGAATTTCAACCTTGCCACCAAGCACGGCTGTTTTATAACTAATGGGTAAATCGACGTAAAGGTCAAACTGCTTACGGCGGAAAATCTTACTTTGCTCCACAGTGAAAACAACAATTAAATCACCCGAAGGTCCACCGTTAGGCGACGCTTCACCATAGCCAGACTTTTTCATATAACTGCCCGTATCTGCGCCGGCAGGAATATCTAAAGTAATGGTTGTAGAAGTACGCTCGTACCCCTTGCCTTTACAATCCGGACAAGGCTCTGTAATCTTTTTACCCGTACCATGACACTCATCACAGGGTTTAACGTTGATTTGCGTAAACATACCGCCAAACGAGCTAGTTTGATACTGAACTTCACCCGAGCCACCACACTTAGGACAAGTTTGGTAAGCCGTGCCACCTTTAGCGCCCGTACCTTTACATGAAGAACACGTAGCTTTTCTAGTATAAGTAATATCCTTTTTACAACCTTTAGCAGCATCTAAAAAGGAAAGTTTAACTTCGATAGTGATATCTTCACCTTTAGTTTTGGTTGAACCTCTACGGCGCGAACCACCGCCAAAGCCACTAAAAATATCACCAAATATGTCTGAAAATCCCGAAAAATCACCCGAAAAGCCTTGACCACCAAAGCCACCCATATTAGGATGCTCTAACTCAAAGTCATACTGCTTACGCTTATTTTGGTCGGATAAGGTTTCGTAAGCTTCGTTAACTTCTTTAAACTTTTCGGCACAAGCGTTATCGCCTGGATGCAAGTCGGGATGATATTGTTTTACAAGTTTACGGTATGCCGACTTTATCTCGTCAGCGGACGAAGTTTTAGATACGCCCAATATATCGTAGAAATTTTTTTTGTCTGCCATATCTTACCTGTTAATAAGTAGCGGAAGGCCTACTTTGACGACCTTCCGTTACAATTTTTATAGATATTTTACTAAAAACGCGGTATACGTACCATGCCGTTTTTAATTTTTAGTTTTGATGGAATTCAGTATCGCCATCGCCACCAGCGTTAGGATTAGATGCGTTTTCTGCTTGAGCTTGTTGATAAAGTTTGGTAAATACAGGTTGAACGTCGTTAGATAATTTTTCTAAAGCGGCTTTCATCTTATCTTTATCGTTTGTTTCAAGTTCTACCTTAGCTTCTTTAACAGCATCTTCTACCTTAGCTTTATCTTCTTCACTAAGTTTATCACCAGATTCTTTAACGGTTTTTTCTACTTGGAAGATAAGACCGTCTAATTGATTATGAACGTCTATTACTTCTTTACGCTTTTTATCTTCTTCTTCATACTGTTTAGCGTCGTTAACTGCCTTTTCGATATCTTCATCAGAAAGGTTAGTTGAAGAAGTAATGGTGATATTTTGAGATTTACCAGTACCTAAATCCTTAGCGGATACGTTTACGATACCGTTAGCGTCGATATCGAAAGTAACTTCGATTTGAGGAATACCACGAGGTGCAGGTGCAATACCTACTAATTGGAAACGACCTAACGTCTTGTTATCAGCAGCAAATTCTCTTTCACCTTGTACGATATGAATATCTACCTGAGTTTGGTTATCAGCAGCGGTAGAGAATACTTGCGACTTTTTGGTCGGTATAGAAGTGTTTCTTTCGATAAGTTTAGTAGATACGCCACCTAAAGTTTCGATACCTAAAGATAACGGCGTTACGTCAACTAAAACGACGTCTTTAACTTCACCAGATAATACGCCACCTTGGATTGCAGCGCCGATAGCAACGCACTCGTCAGGGTTAATGCCCTTAAACGGCTCTTTACCAGTAACCTTTCTAACTTCATCAACTACTGCAGGAATACGCGTAGAACCACCAACTAAGATGACTTTGTCGATTTCGCCATAGTTAAGATTTGCGTCAGCCATAGCCTTCTTTAACGGAACGATGGTTTTAGCAACTAAATCAGACGTCATAGCGTTAAACTTTTGTCTAGATAAATCTACGTCAAGGTGCTTAGGACCAGTAGCGTCCGCCGTAATAAACGGAAGGTTGATATTTGTGGTATCCATACCAGAAAGTTCAATCTTAGCCTTTTCAGCAGCTTCTTTAAGTCTTTGCATAGCAAGTTTATCGTTAGATAAATCAATACCTTCTTTGGACTTGAATTCTGCTAAAAGATAATCCATAATCTTTTTATCGAAGTCGTCGCCACCTAAGAAGCAATCGCCGTTGGTTGCTAAAACTTCAAAAATGCCATCGCCGATTTCCATAATAGAAACGTCGAAAGTACCACCACCTAAGTCGTAAATAATAACCTTTTGAGTTTTACCTTCCTTATCTAAGCCGTAAGAAAGCGCTGCTGCGGTAGGCTCGTTAATGATACGTAAAACGTATAAGCCAGCAATTTTACCAGCGTCTTTAGTTGCCTGTCTTTGACTGTCGTTAAAGTATGCAGGGCAAGTAATAACCGCGTCTGTTACGGTAGTGCCTAAATAACTTTCAGCATCCTTTTTAAGCTTTGATAAAATCATAGCGGAAATTTCTTGCGGGGTGAATTTTTTATCATCGATTGCAACTTTATAGTCTTCGCCCATATGACGCTTAATTGATGCAATAGTTCTGTCAGCGTTAGCAACTGCCTGTCTTTTAGCAACTTGACCTACAAGACGTGAGCCATCTTTTTGAAAACCTACTACCGAGGGGGTAGTTCTGTTACCTTCTGCGTTAGCAATAACGACAGGTTCGCCGTTTTCCATAACTGCTACGCAAGAGTTAGTCGTACCTAAGTCAATACCAATAGTTTTTCCCATAATATATCTCCTTATATATCAATTGAAATTTTTATTTATTTAATAACGCTTACTTGAGCGTATCTAATTATTTTACCGTTAAACTTATAGCCTTTTCTAAAGCATTGTTTAACGAAACCCGAAACGTCGCCTTCCATAGGTTCAGCCTGCATAACGGCTTCTGCCACGTCTGGGTTGAATTCTTGCCCAGTAGGGTCGATAGTTTCTACTTCTAAACTTTCTAAAACGGAATTAAACTGTTTAAGTAAAAGTTCCACACCCTTTTTAGAACCTTCGTCAGATATCATAGGGATAGCGGTTTCGATGTTATCACCGATAGTTAAAATTTTAAAAATAGTTTCTTTTTTGCCTTCTATAAAAGCGTCGCGCCATAACATAGCGTTGCGTTTTTTATAATTATCAAATTCTGCCACGTTACGAAGCCATTTATCTTTTAAGTCGGCAACTTCATCAGTTAATTTAGCGTTTTCTTCTTTTAAGGTTTTGCAAAGCGCGTTAGCATCTTTTTTAGAAAGCATTTCTTCTTTATTATTAACTTCTTCTTTAACTTCAGTCTCGTTATTAATTGTAGAAGAAGTTTCTTCTACGTTGTTAACTTCTAAATCCTTTTCCATTACAACTCCTATTCGTCTTTAAGCATTTCTTCTAAAATCTTACCAACACCCTCCAAAACAGAAACTACCTTTTGGTAATCCATCCTGATAGGACCGATAACGCCGTAACTGCCGATGTTTACGCCACCTGCCGAATACGACGCGGTAACTAGCGAGCAATCTTTGGGGATTGAATCGTCTTCACTACCGATTTTAATGCTAATTTCTATATTATTTTTATTTTCACCTAAAAGGTCAACGACCTTTTCTTTACTGTTTACGACTGATAAAAAGTTTTTGACTTTTTCAACGTCGGAGTATTCAGGATGATTCATAATTTTATCCTCACCCTCTAAGAATAAACTACCCGAACTTGATGAAACGTAATCTTCTAAAACTTCGATAATACGTTCAAAAATCTCTCTAAATTCAATAAACTCACTCTCGATTTTATCGGAATACGTTAAAACCTCGCCAAAACTTTTACCCGTAAACATCCTATTTATGATTTCGTTTGCGTTTTCAACTTCCTCGTCAGTCATATCTTCCGGGATACGTATAACCTTATCCCTGATAAGAGTGTTTTCGGTAACGATTAAAAGTAAAGCGACCGTCGGCTTAAAACGGAAAATTTTAACGTTTAAGATTTTATCTTCCTTACTCATCGTCGAGTATGCTAAGGAAGTATAATCAGTTAACTCACTAATAATTTTTACGGTATTTTTAACAACCGACTCTATATCGCTAGTTTGTTTACGGAACTGCTCTTTAATAAACGAAAGTTCTTTAACGGTAAGTTTACCTCTAGACATAAGCTCGTCAACGTAAAGCTTATACGCGTCTTTAGAAGGCACGCGACCTGACGAAGTATGCACGTGGGTTAAATAGCCTAATTCTTCCAACTGGGCAAGCTCTGCCCTAACGGTAGCGCTTGATAAATCCGTCATATACTTGTCGGAAATTTGCTTGCTTGACACAGGTTGGGCAGTTTTAATATAATCGTTAACGACTATCTTTAATATCTGCTTTTTTCTGTCGGAAAGTTTCATCTTTAGCCCCCTTTGAAATTTTAGCACTTAAACCTTTTGATTGTTAGCACTCTAAAAAGCCGAGTGCTAATTTTCGAACTTATTGTAACCTTAATTTAAAGGTTTGTCAATAGTTTTATGCAACTTTTTAAAAATTATTTTGATTTTATTTTTTATTATTAATTTTTTATATATAAAAAGGTATTATTTTAATGATGTTTTATCTTTTATACTGATAAAATTTAAATAAAAAAGGGCGTTTTGCTACGCCCTAATCTTATTTATTATTTTTATCCAAGTAATACGTCTAATACTAGCATTAAGCAAAAGCCGACTAGTAAAGAGTACGTTACGCCACGCTTATTGCCGTCAGAGTGGGTTTCAGGGATCATTTCGTCGCTAACCACGTAAAGCATCGTTCCACCCGCAAATGCCAACGCAAACGGTAAAATAATTGTTGCAATTTTTACGGCAAAGTAACCTAAAAACGTACCTACCACTTCGATTAAGCCGGTAATTAAGGCTATAACTAGAGTTTTCTTTTTAGAAACGCCTGCGCTAATCATCGGGGCTATAATAACCATACCTTCAGGTACGTTTTGCAAAGCGATACCTATCGCAATTAAAATGCCGTAAGTGGTATCGTCCGTACCAAAACCGACGCCGGCGGCTATACCTTCGGGCAAATTATGTATTGCAATTGCCATAACAAATAGCAAAACCTTATTTAAGTTAGTGGCTTTATGTTCTTCTATATCAGCACCTATCATTTTATGCAAATGCGGGGTGAATTTATCTATGACGTTTAAGCATATAGCCCCTGCAAAAATACCAAGTACCGTTATTAAAATATTAAACTTTCCACCAGATTCTAACGAAGGTATTATAAGCCCTAAAACCGATGCAGAAAGCATTATACCACCTGCAAAAGCCAAAAATATCTTAGAATACTTTTGAGTTAGATTTTTAAATATAAAACCTAACAGCGCACCTATTATGGTAGCGCTACCGACGCCAAGCGCCGTCAATGCAACTATTAGCATATGAACACCTTTTAATTATTTAATAAAATATCAAAAAACCTTTTTATAAAAGCGTCGCTATCAACGTCTTTAGCTACTTTTACCAAATTAAAATCATTTTTATTAAACTCATCATTTAAATGTAATTTAGAGTAAGCGTTTAAGTTAACCGTAAAACCCTTAAAAACGCCTTTGGTAACTACGTCGATTAAAACTTTTTCAGACTTAATGAAACTTTCGTCCACGGCTGAGTAAACCGCTAATGGGTCGTGCAAGGTAACTTTAGGTGTGCCACCCCATTGTTTTTTACCACCCGTTTGCCATGCTTTTACCGTTTTTGCAACTAATTTAACGCCTTCGTTAGCGCCGTTATAGTTAAATAAAGCGTCTAAGTATTTATCGTCTACTGGTAATTTATGCGTAACGTCTGCGCCAAGTGCAAACAAGTTAGTTAAGTTATCAAACACTACTTTGGCTGAATCCGGATCACAAAAGACGTTCCAATCGGCGTATTGTTTATAAAACGCGCCACCCATTATAACCACCTTTAAAATGCCATTTAAAGCGTCGGGGGCTTTTTTGATAACCTTACTGATATTTGTAAAAGGCCCAAGTGGTATAACGACTAAATTTTTACCGTACTTACGGCAAGCGTCTATGATAAAATCCACGGCGGCTTCTTCACAATAGTTAGGGGTAAAATCGCACTCGAAAGCGTAAGGGATTTCTTCTTTTAAAAACGGGTCTGGGGTTTGAAAACCACCTTCCGTTTTACCATAACCAGCTATAACGGGTATATCCGTTTTGCCGTAAGCGCTTAAAAGGTTGTATACGTTTTTGGCGCGTAAACGGGTATCGTTAAACACGGTAGTTATGCCGATAACTTCAATTAAATCAGGCATAGAAAGCGCTAAACTAATCGCTAAAGTATCGTCGATATCATCACCAATATCGGTATCAATAATAACCTTAATTTTATCCATAACTTAATTTAATTTACCCCGTTAGATGGCCATGTTCTATTATCTTTAAACCAAGCGGTTTCTTTTAATATAGTGTTATTGTTAGAGCAATCTACTATTACACCGCTAGAGTTAGAAGTTATAACGATATTACCGTTCATACTTTGATAGGTTTTACTATCGTCCGAAACTACTATAGTAGTAACGTAAATTTGCTTAGTGTAAACTGCTACCCTATTGATAAAATCCTGCGTGGGGAATTTATTATTTTCCGTATCAGTGTATTCAGCCGAACCACAACAGCAACAAACGGTAACTACCTTTGGCTTAATTTCTTCTAACAGTACGTTGTGTGAAGACGTTTTAGAGCCGTGATGACCTGCTTTATAAACTTCAACTTCAGGAAGGTCGTTTAAAGCGGCTAAACTTTCCTCACCTTTTTCTTCTAAGTCCCCAGTAAATAAAAAGTGCTTAGTCTCGTTTTGAGTAAATAAGGTGCATACAGAGTGGTTGTTTTCGCCAGAAGAATCTTTTTCGTGATAATATTTTTGGTCTAAAATAGTCATCGTAACGGTTGAAGAAAGTTCAAAAACGTTATTACCGCTATCTACTACTTGCTTAGCGCTATAATGCGTAGCGCCTGCTTCTATCGCTTGTTGACGTTCTTCTAAATAGTACGAATACATCGTTTTATTGCCACCAGCAGTTTCTAATTTTTGGTTGGTTTGCGCAAAGTCGATTATAGTTCCTATTTGATAACGGTTAAATAAACTATCACCATTAGCATCCGAAACGGAAAAACAAGCGTAATGGTCTTCGTGCGCGTGCGTTACTACAACGTACTCTAAAATACCGTCTTCGCAAACGGATTTTACGTATGTATCTATGGTATCGATACTTTCTTTTTTGCTACCTGCGTCAATTAAAACTTCTACGTCGCCAACTTTGACGATGGTGCAGTCACCAGTATAGTAACTGCCAAGTTCCGGATGATGGATGGTAAGTTCGCCAGAAACGTATCTGTCGCTTGCCTCCATAGTCTTATTTTGGTCCAACTTAACGTATAAACCAAAACCGCAAACGTACCCGATAACGCTTGCAATAATAGTTGCTATTACCGTAATAAAGGGGTTGTTCTTTTTAGCCATACTACGCACCCTCCCCAACGGTAATATATCTTACCTGTTTAAAGTTTTTGTATTTATCGAAGGCAAAACGCTCCATAAGCCCGTTAGGGTCATCGGTGATTTTTAAAGAATACACTATCGCATACGAACTATCCACCGAAGTATCTATATTATTAACAGGTTCACCTTCGCTATCAAAGATTTCAATAACTAAATATTTAGTTAAATCCACGCCAAAAGCAACTATATTAGCGCCCTTTTCAGTATAAACGCCACCAACGTCTAAGGTTAGTTGCTTATTATTATCAACGAGTTCAAACTTATCGTTTTTAGTAATAAGCCACCCCGTTGCCATACCTGCGCCCAAAAACACCACTAAACATAATACAGCAACCACTACTGCGACGGGATTTTTCTTAGCGGTTTTTTTGGCTTTCCTTTTGGCAGTTCTTGTTAAATAATTTGATGCCATAAATCCTCCTTATTTACAAAGAAACCGCCGTAAAATACGGCGGTTAATTTTAGCCTAAGCGGAAACGCTCTTGTAGACGTTTAACCGCATCTTCTAAACTTTCCTGCGGTTTTTGCGGTCTGTTACCGTTTTTATTATTAAAGTTTTTGTTGCCCTTAAAGTTTTTATTATTGTTGTTATTAGACCCGTTGTTGGGCTTACCGCCCTTTTTGAAGTCTTTATTTTCTTGTTTTGGTGGGCGTTCTTCCTTCTTCTTTTTGCCGTATGGTGCGTCGGAAGTCTTCATCGTTAAAGAAATTTTATTTTTAACTAAATCAACGTCTAAAACTTTAACCCTAACTTTATCGTTTACCGCTAAAACTTCAGACGGGTGTTTAATATAGCCGTCGGCAATTTGCGAAATATGCACTAAACCATCTTGGTGTACGCCAATATCTACAAACACGCCAAAGTCGATAACGTTTCTAACAACGCCGTCAAGTTCCATACCAGCTTTTAAGTCGGAAATCGATAACAAATCGCTTCTAAGTACGGGTGCAGGTAAACTATCACGGATATCCCTACCTGGCTTTAAAAGTTCTTGCACGATATCGTCAAGCGTGGGTACGCCTACGCCGATGGCTTCAGCAACCTTTTCTTTACCTTCTAACGCTACTTTGTTAGGAAGTAACGCTAGGTTAGAGTTTTTAACGTCGTCAGCCGTAAAGCCAAAGTATTTTAAAAGTTTATCGGTAGCGTCGTAAGCTTCTGGGTGAACGGCTGTGTTATCAAGCACGTTATTACCGTCGGTAATACGTAAAAAGCCAGCACATTGTTCAAACGCTTTAGGACCTAACTTGCTAACTTTTAAAAGTTCACTTCTAGAAGCAAACTTTTTTGTTTCCCTATACTTAACGATATTTTTAGCAATACCCGCGTTTAAGCCTGCTACGTAAGAAAGTAAACTGGGGCTTGCCGTATTTAAGTCAACGCCAACGCTGTTAACACAATCTTCAACTACGCCACCTAACACTTCAGAAAGCCTATTTTGTGGCATATCGTGTTGATATTGACCTACGCCGATAGACTTAACGTCGATTTTAATAAGCTCTGCAAGGGGGTCTTGTAAACGCCTTGCGATAGATACTGCCGAACGCAAAGTAAGGTCAAAATCGGGGAATTCTTCCGCAGCGAGTTTTGATGCAGAATATACCGATGCACCGGCTTCACTAACGACTGCATACATAACGGGTCTATCAGTTTTAGTGATAACACCTGCGATAAAAATTTCAGTTTCCTTACTAGCAGTACCATTACCGATAGAAATTACGTCTACGTTATGCTTTTTAATAAGCGATAAAACAACCTTTTCAGACTCCTCTACCCTTGCTTTTGACATAGTTGGGTAAATAACTGCTGTATCCAAAACGTTGCCTGCTTCGTCAATAACGGCAACTTTACAACCAGTTTTATAACCAGGGTCAACGCCCAAAATGGTTTTACCTTTAAGCGGGGGTTGCATTAAAAGGGGTTTAAGGTTAACTTCAAACATCTTGATAGCTTGCTCGTTAGCCTTATCGGTTAAATCGCTTCTAACTTCCCTTTCAAGCGACGGAAAGATAAGCCTATCGTAACTATCGATAGCAACTTCCGTCATAACCTCATCGTATACGCCCTTTTTAAGGTAGCTAGCCTTAACTTGGGTGTAAGCAAGTTCTGGGTTCATAACGACTGAAGCCTTTAAGCAATCTTCCTTTTCACCACGGTTGATAGCAAGTATTCTGTGGCTGGGGATAGTTGAAACCTTTTCGCTAAACTCTTTATACATATCGTAAGTTTTAGCGTTTTCTTGTTCTTCGTCAAGTTTGGTTGAAATAACGGCTTCGTTAAATAAAAGTTCTCTTAAAACTTTTCTTAAATTTGCATCGTCCGAAATACGCTCTGCAACAATATCTTTTGCGCCTTGAACGGCGTCTTCAGCCGAAGCAACCTTTTTATCCTTTTCTTCCTCATTATTAATATACGCTTTGCCGAGTTCTAATAAATCACCCTGCTCGCTATCACCCATAATGATATCTGCTAAAGGCTCTAACCCCTTTGCGATAGCGATTGATGCACGCGTCTTCTTCTTTTGTTTGTAAGGACGGTAAATATCTTCTACTTCCGTCATAGTTTTTGCGTTTTCTAAAGCGATAGCGAGTTCTTCCGTCCACTTACCTTGCTCTGTAATAGACGCTTGAACTTCCCCTTTACGCTTGTCAAGGTTTTGTAAATATTTATATCTGTCGGCAAATTCCCTTAAAACTTGATCGTCGCAAGTACCGTGCATTTCTTTACGATATCTGGCGATAAAAGGTATAGTGTTACCCTCGTCTAAAAGGGTGATTACGTTTTGTGAATATTCAAGTTTAATCTCAAATTCATCCGACAAAATCTTTGCAAAATCCATAATTGATACTCTCCGATAAAAGTCATAATTTTAGTCTATAATATTTTACCATATTTATATAAAAAGGTCAATAGTGTTTATGATTTTTACCCAATATAATTTTTAATATTTTTTTATAGATTATAAACTTCTTTTTACAAAGTAAAAAGGCTTTGCAAAACGCAAAGCCTTTTTTAGTTTATTTATTTATTTCGCTACCGCCCCACTCTACTACGGTAAAGCCGTTTCTTGTAAAGCCTTTTAAGGTTTGTGGCTCGATATCTACCATCGTATCAGATGAATAATACGTCATAAATACGCGTAGTACGCTATCAGGTTTAGGCGTTATATTTAGTACTGCGTTATTTACGTAATCTTCCGTTTGGAAAGATATAACGTTATAAGCATTATCTTGCATAAGTGGTAACCAGTACATAATAAACTCGTTAGCTTCACGCGGGGTTAAACCTTGCTCAGCAAGCGCCCACTCTAAAAATTTAGCAGTGTCGCTACCCTTTATACACCAACCTAAAGATAGGTCGTAATCCGTATCTAGTACACCTTCCCAATATAAAGCGTAATACTCTTTACCTTCGGGGGATATCAACGTGCCGTCAGGCTTAGCCGTAAAGTTTTGCCAACCGTTTACACCATAGTCTGGATAAGTACAAGTAAAGTAACCGTTTAGCGTTAAACTTACCGAAACTTTAGTTTCTACCGTCGGGTATAAATATATAATAGGCTT
>JAGANI010000014.1 GCA_017624285.1 Clostridia bacterium | reverse complement strand
TGGTGATATGCTTGAAGTTTTATCGCCGTCTACTTCTTTTAATCAAATTATCACGGTTGATAGGATGGAAACCTTATCTGGTGAAGTTATTACCGACGCTAAACTTGTTCAACAAAAAATCCGTTTATACACGTCAGTTCCGCTTTACGCAGGGGATATGCTCAGGATAAAAGTATAATAAAATGGGTACGTATCCCGTTGTTTTAACAAAAAAACTAAAATTACTTTGGATTAATTACTATGGAAAGAGAAAAATTAGGTAGCCGTTTAGGCTTTATACTTTTAAGCGCAGGTTGCGCAATCGGCGTTGGCAACGTATGGAAGTTTCCATACATGGTCGGCAGTAATGGTGGCGCGATATTCGTGCTGTTTTACATACTGTTTTTAGCAGTAATGGGTTTACCCGTTATGACTATGGAATTCGCTTTAGGTCGAGCGTCGCAAAAAAGCCCTGTAAGACTTTATCAAGCGTTAGAAAAACCCGGTCATAAATGGCACGCGCACGGTTATTTTGCTTTAGCTGGTAACGTAATACTTATGATGTTTTACACGTGCGTTACAGGTTGGCTTTTGCAATATTTTATAAAAATGGCTAAGGGGGATTTCCACGCGTTAGGTAGTTCAGCACTAGTTCAAGCAGAATTTTTTAATATGTTAGGTGATCCTACTACCCAGTTGCTTTATACTGCTATCGTAGTAGTTGTTGCTGGGGTTGTTTGTGCGCTTGGCGTTAAAAACAGTTTAGAAAGGGTAACTAAATACATGATGATTGCCCTTTTAATTATCATGGTTGGTCTAGCAATAAACGGCTTTTTTATGTCTGGCGCAGGTGAAGGGCTAAAATTCTACTTTGTACCTAATATTGAAACAGTTAAAAAGGTTGGATTGTTCGACGTTATAACAGGCGCTATGAGTCAGTCGTTTTTTACCTTATCTCTAGGTATAGGCTCTATGGCGATATTTGGTAGTTACTTAAATAAAGACCGTTCACTTTTGGGCGAATCTTTAAACGTCGCTATATTAGATACCTTTGTTGCAATAACAGCTGGTTTAATAATCTTCCCAGCGTGCTTTACTTATAACGACGGCAACGTTAGCGCAGGTCCTCCGTTGATTTTCCAAACTTTACCCAACGTATTCACTAATATGGCAGGTGGTAGGGTTGTGGGTAGTTTCTTCTTTATCTTTTTATCGTTTGCAGCGCTTTCAACGGTATTTGCCGTGTTCGAAAATATCATCGCTTGCGTGCTTGATATGACTAAGTTAAAACGTTGGCAAGCGACCGTTATCGTATCGGTTGCAATACTAGTTTTATCAATTCCGTGTATACTTGGTTATAACGTTTGGTCAGGCTTTACACCCTTTGGCGCGGATAGTGCCGTTTTAGATTTAGAAGATTTTATAGTGTCTAACGTGCTTTTACCAGTAGGCTCACTTATATTTGTAATCTTTTGTACACACGACTTCGGTTGGGGCTGGGATAAGTTTACAAAGGAGGCAAATCAGGGCAAAGGCTTAAAAGTTAAAAACTGGATGAAGTTTTATTGCAAATGGATTTTACCCGTTTTAATGCTTGCATTTACCATTATTGGTATCGTAACTTTTTTTATTAAATAAAAGCAAAAAAATAAAAATACCCGACCACGTGGTCGGGTATTTTTATTTTTTTGCTTTTATTTAATAAAAAAAGTTACG
>JAGANI010000013.1 GCA_017624285.1 Clostridia bacterium | reverse complement strand
GTTAAGTGGTAAAACTTCCCAAATTTTTTGCCCTGCTTGTGATAAAAAATCAATAAATTCGTAACACTCCGACCCGAAAGTACCTATACCATAAGGGTTTGGTAAACTTGAAACGTGCAAAAGTATGCCGCTTTTCCTCATAAAAACACCTTCTATAAAGATTTTAAAGCCCTTTATGGGCTTTTTTTATACCAAAAAGAATAAATCTTCCTTTTTGGTTTTTATTAAAAAATACAATAAAATTAAACCGCACACAATACCAACACTAACCGATATAACGTAGTCGTAAAGTCCCATATTACCCACTGCTAAAAAATAATCCGTTTGAGTAATTAAACCCCCTATATCAAGTAAAAAATGCAAGATAATCGGTACAAATATATTTTTGGTTAACACAAGTGAAAAAGTAAACACTGCGCCTGTAAATAAACAGTATAAAACTTGTAAAGTAACCGTTAAAAAAGGCGACGATAAAACATTGACGTAATGCACGAGCGCGAAAATTAACGAAGAAACAAAAACTGTTAAAATTACAGAGTGCTTTTTTTCACTAAAAATTTTAATTAAAAGTATAAAAATAATGCCCCTAAAGGCAAGTTCTTCCACCAAAGCGATTGAAAACGTAGATATAAAATACTCAACCAAGCGCGGTAAAAACTTATCGGTAAAAACAATATCCCCTTTAATTACAGAATATATCGGAAATATACTTACCGCAATAAAAAACGCTGGGATACATTTAACCAAACCTTTTATGGAAAAATTATAAAATAATTTTTTAAAACCAAAAAGTAACAATAAAACGGTAAATATCAATGAAAATATAAATCTACTTACGTATATTGATGAAAAAACGTAAAAACCATCGCCAAACAAAAACGTGAAAATTTTATTAGTTGGCATAAAAACCATTGCAAAAAATAAAAGCAAGGTTAAAATTATATTTTCAATCTGATGTTTTACGGCATCTACGGATAAAGACTTCATCCTATAAATCCCCCGTCAACACCGATAATTTGCCCCGTTATAAAAGAAGCCTCGTCCGAAGCAAGATAGTAAATTAAATTAGCAACGTCCACGGGTTGACCTATACGCCCCATTGGCGTAGATAAAATAAGCTCGTCAAAATCTTCTTTAGTTAAATGCTTATTCATATCCGTATCAATAACACCCGGTAAAACGCAGTTAACGTTAATACCAGATAACCCCACTTCTTTAGCAAGTGCTTTTGTATAACCTATTATTGCCGCTTTAGATGCTGAGTATATCACCTCACATGAAGCACCACGTTCCCCCCACATAGAAGATACGTTAATGATTTTACCATTTTTATTAGAAATCATTTTAGGCAATATAGCGTTATTAATTAAATACGTACCTTTAACGTTAACGTTAAAAAGATAATCGAAAACGGACTCGTTAGTATCTTGCACCAACCCAGTATAACAAACACCTGCGTTATTAACGACTACGTCAATACTATTAAACCGCTTATATACTTTATTGACCATATCGTTAACTTGATCTACTTTAGTGATATCCGCCTTAACCAAAATTGCATTACCACCGTTACTAGTAATAAAATCAAATAAGGCTTTAGCTTCGTTATCGGATGAATTATAGTTTATAGCAACGTTATATCCATTTTGAAAAAATTTAAGCGCTACGGCTTTACCTATACCTTTTGCCGAGCCTGTAATTAGAACAGTTTTTGACATAAAACACCTGTTTTATCTGACATAATTAAATTAAAAAACGCCAGCATTTTACTATAGAAACACAAAAAACAATAAAAGCCCGCAAAGAGCGGGCCTTAATACAGAATTTATTTCTTAACTCTTTCCATATATTCGCCAGTTCTGGTGTCTACCCTGATGTATTCACCTTGTTCAACGAACATAGGTACCTGAATCTTGGTACCGGTTTCAAGCACAGCGTCTTTGGTTGCGTTGGTTGCAGTGTTACCCTTAACGGACGGGTCTGCTTCAACAACTTGCAATGTTACGAAGTTTTCACATTCAACCGAGAAAGCGCTGCCCTTATAGGACTTAACGATAACGGGATCGTTTTCTTTAATCCATTTAAGGGTTTCTTCTACTTGATCGTAGTTTAACGGAGTGAGGTTAAACTCATCATCCATAAAGTAATAAAGTTCACCATCGGTGTAAGAATAAGTCATATTTCTTGTAGTGATGGTAGCTTCTTGAACTTTTTCGGTTGGGTTCCAAGTTTTTTCTAAAACCGCGCCAGTAATAATATTTTTCATCTTGGTTCTAACGAACGCTGCACCTTTACCAGGTTTAACGTGTTGGAAATCAACGATGGTAAAAATACCACTTTCATATTCAAAGGTAACGCCTTTTCTAAATTCGCCTGCTGAAATCATAAGATAATCTCCTTATATAATTATAAATTTTTCTTTTTTGTATTGCCTTACGGCATTTATAAAAAACGATTATTATAAAATAATCAAATTTTTATCGTCGTTAAACATTTTTTGGACTTTGCCATCAATTAATACTACGGTATCCTCTATCCTTATGCCGAATTCCCCATCAAAATAAACACCCGGCTCTATACTAAACACCATATTATTTAATAAAGTGTTAATACTTTTTGGCGAAAGGGTCGGGGCTTCATGCACATTTAAACCTATACCATGTCCTAGAGAGTGTGTAAAATACCCTGCTAAACCTACGCTTTCTAAATAATCCCTTGAAATTTTATCGGCATCGATACCCAAAATACCATGATATATATTATCTTCTGCCAAAATATTTGCTTTTAGAACAGCATTATAAGCATCTAAAAACTTTTTATCTGGAGTGCCGTTAAACATTGTCCTAGTGATATCGGAGCAATAATTTTTATAAACACAACCAAAATCCATTAAAACGCACTCGTTATCTTGCAAAATAGCGTCCGACGTTTCGTGATGGGGTACGCCAGCATTTTTACCAAATGCAACGATTGTATCAAAACTTGTACCACTTGCGCCACCTTTACGCATAAAATCTTCCAAAACAGATTTAACGTAAGACTCTGTAACGCCAGTTTTAATAAACGGTAAAGTTTTAGTGAAAGCCTCAAAAGCGATATCGCACGCTTTTTGGATACATTTAAGCTCATCCTCCGTCTTAACGGACATAGTTTGCTGTAAAACTGTTTGACCGTCTAAAACCTTAAAACCATAGGTTAATAACTTAATATACTCACTAACAGTTACTAAACTGTAATCAATAAAAAGCTCGTCTATACCTGATGATAAAACTTCCTTAAAAACTGCATCCGTCGTTTTTAACAACTTTACGTCCACCTTACCAGCCAAAACCTCGTTAGCGTGGTAATAATATCTGCTATCAATATAAAGCGTTTTACCTTTACTAGTTAAAAATAAATGCCCAGCACTACTTTGTAAGCCTGTAAAATAATAACGCGTTTTATCATCTAAAATTAAGTAAGCCTGATTGGGTTTTAAATCGGTATAAAACAAAATAATCTCCAAAAGCCGTAAATCTAAAAAATACGGTTTACACAATATATTGTACCAAATAAAAATTACCTTGTCAATATATTATAAATAATTACTTTTTCTATAATAAAAGCAAAAATACACTTATTTAAGGTTAAAATAACACTTTTTCATATAAAGGGCGTCCTCAGCCTGCGTACCAGCAGATTCCGAAACGATAAAAGGCTGTAAAGACAACTCTTTTAAAGCAACTGCAAGTGGCTCAAACTCCGGCCCAAAAACAGTATCTTCAAAGGTTAAATGCTTTACCTCACCCTTTTTAGTGTACTCTATTTTTGAAAAATGTATATGTAACTTTTGCATCTTTTCAAACCCTAGCTCGTCAATCATAAAACTTAACCTATCTTTATAATCAGCAACGGTTTTTAAAGAGCCTTTCTCCCTTGCGTTGATATGTCCAAAATCTACACACGGAACGTAAATATCATCTAATTTACAAAACCTGACGATTTCTTCAACCGTGCCGATTTGACCTAGTTTACCCATGGTTTCGGGGCAAAAAATCAAATCGTTATAACCACGGTCGTAAATCATATCACGTAAAATATCAAGTCGTTTTAAAGTTAAATCAACAGCCTCATCTCTAGCCATTTTACCTTGTGATGCGGGATGGAAAACTATTCTTTTTGCCTGCATGCGTCTTGCTGCAATTGCCGAAGATAAAACGTAGTTATAAGATTTTTCAGCCATTTCGTCATCGGGATTTGCAAAATTAATAAAATATGGAGCATGTACAGAAAGTTCTACGCCAGCATTTGCAAAAGCTTCGCCAATTTTTATAGCCGTTGCCTCCGATAAATTTACGCCACGGCCAAAAGAATATTCAAAACAATCAAGCCCCCTATTTTTTGTCCAAATAGCAGACTCGGTAGAAGTTTGAAAACCTTCTTCAAAAAAACTTATTGAGTTCCCACTTGGTCCAAATTTAATCATACAGATTCAACGTCCTTTGTTAATTGATTGATTAGATCTTCTGGAGAAGAAAATTTTACGATATCGCGTAAGAATTTATTAAAGTAAATTTTTAAAGATTTACCGTACAAATTACCCGAATATCCTATTAAATGAGCTTCTAAGCAAAATTTAGCGCCAAAAGTAGGCGCTTGCCCGTAATTTATAACACATTTATATTTTTGACCGTCTATAAACGTATAACCGGCGTAAACGGCGTTTTTAATCAAAAACTTTTCAGGTGAAAAATCTACGTTTACTGTTGGAAAGTTTAACGTTTTACCTACGCCACGACCGTGTTCAACCTTACCTGTAATGAAATAATCAAACCCTAAAAGTGCATTAACCTCTTCAATACGTCCGTTTTGCAACAATTTTTTTATGCGAGAAGTTGAAACACGCTCGTTAAAACAAGATACTTCTTTTTTAACAATAACTTTTTGATCACGTTTTTTAGCGTATTCTATTAAATACTCCACATCGCCTTCAGCCATATTGCCAAAGGTAAAATCATCCCCACAAACGTACGCCTTGATATTATAAAGGTCGTTTAAGCCGTCTAAAAAGTCCTTTTTGGAAATGCTTAAATATTCTTTATTAAGCGGGGCAAGATGCACGTCTTTAATACCAAAACCATTTAACAATTCTAACCTTTCGTTAAAAGTAAAAACCACACCTTCACTCTTTTTTAAAAAAGCGCCCAAATCCCCATCAAAAGTGAACAAAACGGGATCCGCCATTAAATTTTTGGATTGATTTACGGCTTCTTCTATGATAGCTTGATGCCCAACGTGCAAAGCGTCGAAGTAACCTAATGCCAAAACGATACTCTTCATTAAATTAATCCCTTACGTAAGTGCGTATTTTTAAAGTGCTATCTTTAACTTCCCCAACTCCCCAAAAAACAGAGCCGTTGTAAACTTTATATAAGCCTTCTTCTTGTGTATAGATGGGGTCGAAAACACCATCTAAAATACGTTTAGCGCTTACTTCATCTAAAACGATTGACGGAAAAGACACTACGCTGTCTGAACTAATTATCACGCTTGAAATATCTTCCATAGCCATAAAATCATCTAAAGGTATACCGTTTTCTTCGTTAAATACACCCGACGCCGTGCGTGATAGCATAGACATTGTTGCTTTTGTGTTTAACGCTAACGCAATATCACGGCAAATTGAACGTATATACGTACCACCTTTACAATCTATTTTAAACCTAAAAGTATCGTCTGATACTTGACTAATAAGCGTAATAGATAAAATAGTTACGCGTTTTGGTGGTAAACTAAAATCCACACCTTTACGGGCTAGCTCATACCCACGTTTGCCATTTACGTTTTTTGCAGAGTATTTTGGAGGGATTTGATCAATCTCCCCAATAAAATTAGGTAAAACACTTTCAATTTCGGTTAAACTTGGAACGCGATAACCGTCGCTTAAAAGGTTACCCGTTATATCTAAAGTATCAGTTTCTTTACCAAAGGTAAAGTCTGCTATATAAGTTTTTTGTTTATCCAAAAGATAGTCAAAAAGCCTATTTGCTTGATTTATGCCCATTGGTAATACACCAGACGCCATAGGGTCTAACGTACCCATATGCCCAATTGATACCTTACCAAACGCTTTATAAATCTTTTTTTTGATAAGCATTACGGCAAGCGCAGAAGACATATCTTTTGGCTTAATTACGTTTACAAAACCATTCATATTAAACCATGTACTGACTTACCGTAAAGGTAAGTTTATCGATAACATCT
The DNA here is from genome assembly GCA_017624285.1 of Clostridia bacterium. Classification (GTDB taxonomy): domain Bacteria; phylum Bacillota; class Clostridia; order Christensenellales; family Borkfalkiaceae; genus UBA11475. The sequence goes on along the minus strand of JAGANI010000013.1, from coordinate 10,790 downwards.
TCAAGATAACCGTTAATCATACATCCACTTGCTAAGACGTGACCACCACCGCCGAAAACTGTTGCGATTTCGTTAACGTTAGTGCCTTTTGAACGTAAACTTATCTTATACTTTTTATCACCGACTTCCATTATCGATGCAGCGACCTCAACACAATCAATAGATAAAACAAAGTCTATAAACCCCTCGGTTTCGTCAGGTTTTGCGCCTGCTTCGATTATATCTGCGTTATTAATTACTGCAATTGCAAGCTTATCTTCTAACGCGTATCTTAACTTAGACATAACTTTGCTTATAAGTTTTGCGCGTGCTTTTGATTGACGCTTGAACATCTCGTAATGGATTAAATTAATATCGCCACCACAATTAACTAATTTTGATGCCACCAAAAAAGTATTATCGGTAACGTTTTTGTGTGCAAAATTACCAGTATCTGTTGAAATACCAAGTAAAAGTTTATTTGCAATATCTTTAGTAATAGATACACCTAAAGCCGTTAAAACGTCAAAGATATTTTCACAATTAGACGAAGTATCAACAACGTAATTAACTTTAGCGTAACGCGTGTTTGAAATATGGTGGTCGATATTAAAAGTATTTTTTTGCTTTTTAAAATCGAAGTAAAGATCGCCTATTCTGCCTTCCTCAGCGCAGTCTACCGAAATAAAAGCATCATACTCGCCGTCAATTTTAGTAGAAAAACCATCTACCCCACCGATAAACGCAAATTTATCAGGGATAGCGTCTGCGCAAAAAACGTCTGCACGCTTACCCAAAGATATTAAACCCTCTTTAAGTGCCAAAGAAGACCCAACGGAATCCCCGTCCGGTCTAATATGGCAAACGATTGCAAAAGAATTATATCTATTTATATTTAAGGCTAAATCGTTTAAGGTAATCAATACTTCTTCCTCTAAAATAATTTCTTAAAGTTCTTCATCGCCGTCAGAATATACTGACTTTGTTTCGTTAATTTTTAAGAACAATTTTTCCATTTTGTCGCCGTAGTCCATAGAATCATCCATAAAAAAGTGTAATTCAGGCACGATACGCATTTGTACCATACGTGCGAGTTCGTATCTAATGGTTTTAGTGGACTTAACTATCTCGTCAAAGGTACGCTGTTTTCTTTCTTCATTTTTACTATAAACGCTTAAATAAACTTTAGCGTGCGACATATCCTTTGAAACGTCTATCTTTATTATTGAAACCATCTCAGTAATAAACGGATTTTTAAGTTTTTGCGTGATGATTTCGTATATTACTTTTTTAAAACTGCTTGCGAGCCTATCGCCACGGTTAACTTTCATTACTGTTTAACTTCCTCAATTAAATAACACTCGATAAAGTCATCAAGCTTGATGTCGTTGAAGTTTTCAATAGAAATACCACACTCAAACCCTTGCTGAACTTCTTTAACGTCGTCTTTAAATCTCTTTAATTGTAAAACGTTACCTTCACAAATCATAACGTCGTCGCGATAGATACGTAATTTACCATTTCTAATAATCTTACCGTCTACAACGTAACAACCTGCTACCATACCTACGCCGGTAATCTTAAATGTGTTACGAACTTCTGCTTTACCCATGTAAATTTCTTGATACTTGGGTGCAAGCATACCTTTCATAGCCTTTTCAACGTCTTCAAGCGCTTCGTAAATAACCCTATAAAGTTTTACGTCTACGCCAGAACGCTCAGCAACCTGTTTTGCGTTGGTATCAGGACGAACGTTAAAACCGATAACGATTGCGTTAGAAGAATCAGCAAGCATAATATCAGACTCATTAATAGCGCCTACGCCTGCGTGGATAACGTTAACTTTAACTTCTTCGTTCGTGAGTTTTTCAAGCGATGCTTTAACCGCTTCGCAAGAACCTTTTACGTCTGCTTTTACTACGATATTTAAAATCTTCATATTGCCGTCGGAAATCTTCGAGAATAAATCATCGAGAGTAACCTTTGACATTTGTTTTTGACGTTCTTCTTTTTCTTTATTCTTTCTTTCTTCCGCAACGAGTTTAGTGAGTTTTTCCTGCTCTACTGCATATAAAATATCACCTGCGTTAGGCACTTCGTCAAGACCCATGATAGATACGAGAACAGACGGACCTGCGGAATTAATCCTCCTACCCTTGTCGTCGCTCATCGCCCTAACTTTACCAGTAACCATACCAACTACGATAGAGTCGGTTACCTTTAACGTACCGTTTTGGATAAGAATTGTAGCAACTGGACCACGGTTGGGGTCTAACTTAGCTTCAATTACGACGCCTTTAGCCTTTCTATCGGGGTTTGCTTTAAGTTCTTTAAGATCTGCTAAAAGGTTAATGGATTCTAATAAATCGTCAACGCCTTTACCAGTCTTTGCAGATACTGGGCAAAGCATAATATCGCCACCCCATTCTTCAATTAAAAGGTCGTGTTCGGTAAGTTGGGTTTTAATTCTATCAATATTTGCTTCAGGCTTATCAATTTTATTAACCGCTACGATTATAGATACGCCTGCTGCTTTTGCATGGTTAATTGCTTCGATAGTTTGTGGCATGATACCGTCGTCGGCAGCAACTACTAATACTGCTATATCGGTTGCTTGAGCGCCTCTTGCACGCATAGCGGTAAACGCTTCGTGACCAGGGGTATCTAAGAACGTTATAGGTCTACCACCAACTGAAACTTGGTAAGCACCGATATGTTGGGTAATACCACCTGCTTCACTACTCGTAACGTTTGTTTTACGGATTCTATCTAAAAGTGAAGTTTTACCGTGATCAACGTGACCCATAACGGTAACTACTGGAGGACGCTTAACGAGTTTGCTTTCGTCTTCCGGTGTAGAAATACCAAGCGCTTCAGAAAGTTTATCTTCTGCTGTCTTTTCTAATTTAAGTTCAAGTTCAATACCTAAATCAGCAGCAATAAAACCTGCGGTATCGAAGTCGATAGAGTCGTTAATCGTCTTCATAATACCTTCTTTAAACAATCTCTTAGTAATTTCGATTGCGGAAATACCAATCTTTTCAGAAAGAACTTTTAATGGGATAATCTCGGTAGTGATAACTGCCTTTTCAATCTTGATTTGAGTGGTAGTTTCTTCCTTTTGCTTATTCTTTTTAACCCTTAACTTTCTGTAGCCAGACTTATCTTCGTCAAAATCGTCGATAGAAACGTTGTTTTTAATAAGAGCGCGCTTATTAATTGCCTTTTTATCTTCGTAACCCTTATCTTGAGAACTTTTCTTCTTGTTTTGATAGTTGTTTTTATTGTTATCCTTTGAAGTAAATACGGGCGCTGGTGGCGCAGTGAAAGCCTTAGGTTTATCAAAAGGCTTTTTATCCGTTTTATTAAAGTCCTTACGCGGTCTATCTTCCTTAGCGTCTTTATTTACGTATTCACGTCTACCTTGTGCGTTAGGCGCTTTATATTCCTTAACAGGTGGCTTTTTAGCCTTTTCAGGCTCACCACGACGAACGATAAAGCTAGGAAGTTTTTCTTCTTTACCTTCCGTTTTAACTTCTGTAACAGGTTCGGTTTTAACTTCTGTAACAGTTTCAGGTTTAACTTCTTCCTGTTTAACTTCTAAAACGGGTTGAACTTCTTTCTCCTTTTCTTCTTTAGGTTGAACTTTCTCTTTGCTTTCAGGTTGCTCTTCTACCTTAACCGGCTCAACCTTAACTTCTTCCTTAGGAGCGTCTTCAACCTTCTTTTTAGTCTTTTTGGGCTTTTCTTCAGTTACAACTTCGGGTTTAACTTCTACCTTAACCTCTTCCTTAGGCGCTATAAATAATTTAATCTTTTCTTCAAGACGCGCCTTTATATTTTTTGCAGTCGAAAAATCACCCTTAATATTATTGAGGACGGTTTTTAATTCTTCGTTATTTAAATTTTCAATAAGTTTTTTAATGTTAGTATTTTGAAGTTCTTTCTTTTCAGCCATTATTTGCCTCCATACTGTATTCGGTAAAATCATCATTTAAATTATCAAGAATTGCTTTTGCAAGTGATTTATCTGTAATTGCTAATACCTTGCAATTATCTTTATGGGTAAGATCGGATAATAATATTTTACGAGAGATTATCAGTTTAGTCCTGAATCGAGTCGCTAACTTAACCGCGTCTTTTTTAGTGTTGTCGCTTGCACTATGACACACCATTACTAGGTCTGCACGCTTAAGCGTAGCCACGGCGTTTACACCCATTTTACAATTTCTTGACCTTATAGAAAAACCTATATAGGTTGCGATTTTATTATTATTTTCCAAAAAAGTCCTCCTCTATCGCCTTATAAACGTCGGGAGAAACGTCCATTGAAAATGCTTTATTGATTATTTTTTGCTTACTGAGTTTTTTGATGCAGTCTTCGTTTGGGCAAACGTAAGCGCCCCTACCTGCTAACTTACCCGTCTTATCTAAGCGAATACCATCAGCAGTTTTAACTACCCTAATTAAATCTTTTTTAGGTTTCATTTCTCTGCATGCAACACACATACGCATAGGAATTTTTTTATCAGCCATAATCTCACTTACTTAAATACAGTATTTTTTTGCCTTAAAATTTATTTTTATGCTTAATTTAATTAGATTTCTTCATCCTCTAATGTTTGAGCAACGGATTCAGACTTAACGTCAATCTTCCAACCGGTAAGCTTAACTGCAAGTCTTGCGTTTTGACCATCCCTACCTATAGCGAGCGAAAGCTTATCATCTGGAACGATTGCCCTTGCGCAAGAATCTTCATTTAAAGCGTACACCTTTAATACCTTAGCGGGAGATAACGCTTTTGCGATGAATTCAAGCGGGTTTTCACTCCAAGGAATAATATCGATCTTTTCACCACCGAGTTCGGTTACAATGCTATTTACCCTTACGCCCTTAGGACCTACACAAGTACCAACGGGATCGATTTGCGGATCTTGGCTATAAATAGCAATTTTAGTTCTTTGACCTGCTTCACGCGCGATAGATTTAATTTCAACAATGCCAGAACGGATTTCAGGCACTTCGTTTTCGAAAAGCCTTTTTACTAAACCAGTAGAAGTCCTTGAAACAAAAACTTGTGTGCTTTTACCAGTATTACGTACGCGTTTAACGTATACTTTTAACTTTTGACCGAGTTCATACTTTTCACCAGGGACTTGGTCTTTTTGCATAAGAACGCCTTCCATTTGGTTAGTACCGATTTCAACGTAAACGTTAAGATCGTCAATACGTCTAACTACGCAAGTTAAAGGTTCACCCTCTTTATCTTCGAATTCGTTAAGCATATTAGCCTTTTCGATTTCCTTCATCTTTTGCATAATTACCTGCTTTGCTGTTTGAGCAGCAATTCTGCCAAAGTCTTTATTAGGGGTAAATTCACTAGTGATGCGATCGCCAATTTTATAGGATTTTTTGATGGCTTGAGCTTCTTCTAAAGAAATTTGCTTGCCGAATTCAACTACTTCTTCAACAACTTCTACAAAGCTGTAAAATCTGATAGCGTTCTTTTCGGGGATAAATTTAACTTCAATACCCCTAGGATCACCCGTTTGCTTTTTGTATGCTGCGGCAAAAGCCGATTCAAGCATTTCTTTAAATTGGTCTTGGGGTATACCCTTTTCTCTTTCTAAGTCTTCAAGTGCTAAAAAGAATTCTTTACTTAACATTTTTTTCTCCGTTATCTATTTAATTTTTATTACAAGCGTCAGCGACGCTTTTTTTACTTAGTCTAATGTGATTAATTTGTTTATTTTTACAATTGCGGACTTCTCGATACTTAAAGTGGTTTTATCGTCAACCTTTATAACGACGTTAGTATCGTGCGCGTCAACTAAAATGCCCTCGTAATACTTTTTACCTTTAATTGGGGCATAAAGTTTAACCTCAACCTCGTTACCGATATTTTTTTCAAAATCCTTAGCAGTTTTAAAAGGTCTATCTAACCCTAAACTTGAACAGTTTAGCGTATAAGGCTCACCAAAAGTGGGGTCAAGTACATCTAAAGGCTCGTCAATAGCGCGATGGAATTTTTCACAAATATCTAAATCAATACCACCATCACGGTCGATATACACTGTAAGCGAAGGATTTTTACCCTGCTTAAACTCCACCTCGACAACCTCAACACCAACAGCCTCGCCAATCGGGGTTAAAAAATCCTTAATCTCTTCAACAGGTTTAATTTTCATAAAATACTCCTATAAAAAGATATGAGAACGGGGTTGCCGTTCTCATACGAAAGCCTATTACGTTAATAAATATAACATATTTATTTTGTTTTTGCAAGCGTTTAATTGAAAAATATGTTAAAAATTAACCAAAAAGTTTTATTTTTCCAAGGATTTTTCAATTTTTTTAAGTTCTAAAAACACTTCTGCCGTAGCCATAGCGTCCGAAAGCGCCCTATGATGACGGAATTCTATACCAAAGTGATCTGCGATAACGTTTAATTTATAACGCCTAAGTTCAGGCAATAATTTTGGTGCTAAAAATAAAGTATCCTCGTATTTTTTATCAAACTCGTACCCGCATTTACGCGCAGAAGATTCTAAAAATTTACTATCAAACTCTATCATATTATGCCCAACCACCGTACAGCCGTCGCAAAACAATGCAAAGTCGCCAAAAACATCCTCGATAAGAGGCTGACCTTGTAACATTTCGTCAGTAATACCGGTTAAAGCGATATTTTTAGCATCTAATTTGCGTTGTGGGTCAACTAACGTAGACCAAGTTTCGGTTATTGCACCGTTTACGATTTTTACCGCACCTATCTCTGTGATAACGTCTGAAATCGGGTTAAGACCAGTAGTTTCGATATCAACGGAAACATATTTCGTGGATAAAACTTCTTGTGGTAAAGGTTTTTCACCCTCTAAAATACCTTTAACTTTAATAATTTCAGCAGGCTTAGGTTTAATTAAAGTGTAATAAAGCGGTGCTTTTTTGATGGGTAAATCTTCCGCAACAAATTCTTCAGGAAAAGTACATTTATTGATTTTATCAATAGTTAGCGATAAACCTTTTTCGCCATAATAGGATAATTTACCCTTACAAATAATATCATCACCAATGCATAAAGTGCGAATTTTATCTAGCGTATTTTTTTTGGTGAAATATACACCGGTCATTTTAGCGGTAGTATCTGTAAAATCAATTATAAAAAAGGGTTTACCGTTTTTGGTTTCCTTTTCCCTAACGTTAGTAATAGTACCTGCTAAAGTAACGTTACCAGCTTCAGTAGCATCTTGCATATAAGACGCAACTGTTTGTACGTCCTTATCGTCGATAACAACGACGTCCGAAACTGAAAACGTGCGGATTTTTAAGTTATCGATAGCATCTAAATATACCGAAGAAGTATCGAATTTATAAGTTTCACTAATGAATTTTTCTTTAATTTCCCCTATGAATACCGAGCAAAAATTAGTGTACAAATAATCGTTAAGTTGCTTTAATAAATCAGACGACTCAAAATACTCTTTAGCATCGTGAACCAAGTCTATAGTATACTTAATTTTAACACCCAAAGTATCAATGGTTATATCGGATTTTTCCAACCACATTGATACAGAAGGAAAGTTGTTTTTTATGTAAAAATAGATTGAATTTGCAATAAGCTCTGGATCTGAAACAATTTTAGAAACGTCTAAATCAACGTACTTAAAAACCTCAGGCGTTTGACGCTCGATATAGTCAATCATCTTGTTTTTAACTGCGTCAGATACCGTTTTGTCAGATATAAAATGATACTTAATCGTTAAATTTTCTCTATCGATTTCAATATTATGAAGTTTTATATCATTAAGGCTTTCGTCCAACTTTTTAATTTCGTTAACGAAGGCGTTGTGATTGTTTATTTTAAGCAATTTTTTAACTCCTTTATAAACTCTGACTCGATATCTTCAATCTTGATTTTTTTACTAATTACACCGTTTTTAAAAATAACTGCGCAGTCCTTACCACCTGCTATGCCAAGGTCGGCATCCATAGCTTCACCAGGGCCGTTTACAACGCAACCCATAACAGCAACTTTAAGGTTGGTTTTTGCGGTTTTACATAGGTCGTTAACCTTATTTGCAAACGCCATACAATCCCACTCGCAACGCCCACACGTTGGGCATGCAACTACCCTAACGAAGCCGTCGTACATATCAAGGGCCTTTAATATTGAAACACCTGCTTCTATTTCCTTAACAGGATCAGCAGAAAGTGAAACACGTAAAGTATCGCCTATACCCTTGCTTAATAGAGAACCTATGCCAATACTATTTTTTATAATACCATCGTGCTCCGTACCAGCTTCAGTTACGCCTAAATGTAATGGGTAGTCTGTTTTTGAAGCTAAATACTCGTAAGACTTTATCATCAATTTAACGTCGCTTGCTTTAACAGATATTACGATATCGTTAACACCGTGTTTTTCAAGGACGGCAACGTTTTTAAGGGCGGATTCCACCAAAGAAACTTCATTTTTACCATATTTGGATAAAAATTCCTTCTCGATACTACCCGTATTAGAACCTACCCTTACGGCAACGTTATGCGCTTTAACAGCATCTGCTACGGCTTTAACGTTATCTTCAGAGCCGATATTACCAGGATTAATACGGATTTTATCTATACCGTTTTCGATAGCGCTAATTGCTAACTTATAGTTAAAATGAATATCCGCAACAAGTGGTATATTTACGTGATTTTTAATTATTTTTATGGCTTTTGCATCGTCTTCGTTTAAAATTGAAAACCTTACGATATCACAACCGGCGTTTTCGAGCAACTTAATTTGATTAACCGTATTATCAATATCGCTAGGCTTAAACGTCGTCATAGATTGAACTTTTACGCCTTCGCCACCACCGATATAGCAAGAGCCTATTTTAACCTTTTTACTCATTATCAACACACTTTTCTAAAACGATAGTAAAAGGACCATCGTTTACTTGATTTATTACCATATGTTCGCCAAAAACGCCTTTTTTAACGACGTAACCGTTGTTTTGGAAGCCTTTTACGGCGTATTCGTAAAGTTCGTTAGCCTTTTCGGGACGCTCTGCAGATAGAAAGTCGGGACGGTTACCATGTTCGGTATTAGCATATAAAGTAAATTGTGAAACAAGTAAAATTTCCCCACCGACGTCTTTAAGGGATAAATTAGTTTTGCCGTTTTCATCCTCAAAAATACGCATAGCGGAAACCTTTTTAACGATATAATCCGCAGCGGCGGTGGTATCACCTTTTTTTACGCCTAAATATATTACGAAACCTTTGCCGATTTCAGAAATTAATTTGCCGTCAACCGATAAATTTGCCGATTGCACTATTTGAATTACAGCCTTCATACAAAGCCCCTTTTATTTTTATAAATATTTTATCACAAGCATTACTTTTTGACAAGTTTTTTTATGATTTACTACTAAATTATCGGGTTTTACTTAAAGAAACAAAAATTACTAAATTAAAAAGGGCTTTAATAAGCCCTTTTATTATTAATTAAACTTTTTCCTTACCACAACGAAAGTTGCACTTGCTAATACTACAATAAATAGAATTAAAGATTCACTAACGCCGATAAACGATTTACAACCACCCTCGCTACCACTGTTATCTGGATTTACTGGAGGAGTTGGATTAGTAGGTGGATCAGGGTTAACAGGAGGAGTATCTGTAGACGAGCCACCAAATACTTCTAAACCACCGTCGTATTCTTCCTCTAAAGTAAGTTTTGTTGCTTGAACCCTAAAAGTAGATTCATCCGTAATAGTTATCGTGTAATAGCCGTCGTTGTCTTTATGGATTTCTTGATTATTAAACAATACTTTACGGAGTTTATAACCTTCATAATCAGCATTACCGTCCCAGTAAAGTTTAAATTTTACTACCGAACCGTTTTCGTAAACGTTCATATTATTGCCACCGATAACTTCTGCCTTAATATAGGACGGAATAGTTACTGAAAGGGTTGATTTGTACTTTTCAAACTCAATGACCATATTTTTAACGGAAGTTAAATCTTGCGCCGTAAATGTATAAGTGTAACCGTTAATGGAAACCTCTTCCCCATTGATAGTAATTTTACTTACCCTATGATACGTGCCAGTAGTCCAACTAACTACCCTAGAGCCGTCGTCATTTTTTACAACGTTTACATTAGTAGAGTCTGTTACATCACCAGTCGTTGTTACGTTAAGCATAGAAACTTCCTTTTTAACGAAAACAACTATTGAACACCCCGCATCTACTTGCGTTTTAGGAATTACGTAGCTATTGCCAGTTGCAGTAACGGTGTTACCGTTAAGTTCAATCTTATCAATATAACGTTCTTCACCCAACGTCCAAGAAACCGTTATGCTACCATCGTTATTATTTGTAGTAGTTAACTTTGTATTAGAATCTACGTCACCGACTAAACCTGCAAAGAATTTAGACGCCTCTGCCGTATAAAGCCTTGCACCTACCGTTTGACCGATTTCATACATATCGTCAGCCGAATAATGCGCGTTATCGTAACAACCAGGGTTATATCTATTACCGTTACTGTCGCTTACGGCACTTATAACGTAATCTTTAGTGCTAATAAGATGTACGTTAGACATCTTATCACACACAGCCTTTTCTTGTCTAGCAACTTCTGCTACGTAAGGTCTTGTGGTTGTATCACCAGGGATACCTACACCAAACGTAGGACAAATTTCTGCAATAGCAAAGGGTAAATCTAATACGGAATAATCTGTAAAACTTTTGCCTTTAGACGAAGTAAGTTCAAATAAATCCGATCTAAAGTCGTTAATAAACGCTTCTAAGTAAGAGCC
>JAGANI010000012.1 GCA_017624285.1 Clostridia bacterium | reverse complement strand
GTTCACCTGACGAGCGAGAAGGATGTGCTCGCGGGTCTGGGGCATCGGGCCGTCAGTACCGGCAACCACGATGATGGCACCGTCCATCTGGGCAGCACCTGTTACCATGTTCTTCACATAGTCAGCGTGTCCCGGGCAGTCTACGTGTGCAGTGTTAATTGTGATACCTCTAGCCTTTTCTTCCGGTGCCTTATCGATTTCATCATATTTCATCTTTTGAGCAGCGCCGAAAGCAGCCATGGTCATGGTGATAGCAGCGGTAAGAGTAGTTTTACCGTGGTCAACGTGGCCGATAGTACCGATGTTTACGTGCGGTTTGCTTCTGTCAAATTTAGCTTTTGCCATAATTGATTCTCCTTAACTTTTTGATAATTTTTTTTATTTTTATTTTTAAGAAAGCCTTAATTGGTTAAAATCTTACAATTTTTATAAGATTTTGTGTTATTTTGGGGGATTTTTACGTCCCCACTTTTTATATTGTACAATTTATTTTTTATATTGTCAATACTTTATTTAAATTTTTTAATTATGCCTTTTTACCGCTGATGATCTTTTCAGAAACGGACTTCGGAACTTCTGCATAGTGGCTAAATTCCATAGAATAGTTACCACGACCTTGAGTTCTTGAACGTAAATCCGTTGCGTAACCGAACATTTCGGAAAGCGGGATATGAGCATCTACAACCTTAACGCCTGAACGATCGTCAGTACCTTGGATAATACCACGTTTTGCAGTTACCTGACCCATGATATCACCAAAATATTGTTCTGGTGTAGTGATTTCAACCTTCATGATAGGTTCTAAGAGAACTGATTTTGCTTTTGAAAGACCATCTTTAAGAGCCATAGAACCAGCGATCTTGAACGCCATTTCTGAAGAGTCGACGTCGTGGTAAGAACCGTCGTATACGGTTACCTTGAAGTCTACTACTTCATAACCAGCTAAGATACCGTTCTTTGCGGCTTCTTGAATACCTTTGTTAACAGGTTGAATAAATTCCTTCGGAATAGAACCACCAACAGTTTCGTCAACGAATTCGTAACCCTTACCTGCTTCTTGAGGTTCAAGACGGATTTTACAGTGACCGTATTGACCGTGACCACCAGATTGACGCTTGAATAAACCTTCAGCTTCAACTGCTTGACGGATGGTTTCTTTATAAGCAACTTGAGGTCTACCTACGTTTGCTTCTACCCTGAATTCTCTAAGTAATCTGTCTACGATAATTTCAAGGTGGAGTTCACCCATACCTGCGATGATGGTTTGACCAGTTTCGGTATCGGTGTAGGTTTTGAAGGTGGGGTCTTCTTCAGCAAGTTTTGCTAATGCTAAGCCCATCTTTTCTTGACCTGCTTTGGTTTTAGGTTCGATAGCAACCTGAATAACAGGTTCTGGGAATTCCATGTTTTCTAAAATGATAGGATGTGCTTCGTCACATAAAGTATCACCAGTAGAGGTGTCTTTTAAACCTACGATAGCACAGATATCACCTGAATAGATTTCTTCAACTTCTTCTCTGTGGTTAGCGTGCATCTTAACGATACGGCCGATACGTTCTCTCTTACCTTTTGTAGAGTTGTAAACGTATGAACCTGCTTGGAACTTACCGGAGTAAGAACGGAAAAATGCAAGTTTACCTACGAACGGGTCTGCGGCAATCTTAAATGCTAAGCCGGAGAAAGGTTCGTCATCAGAAGTTTTTCTTTCTTCTTCATCACCGTTTTTGTTGGTACCTTTAATGGATTCAACGTCGGTAGGAGCGGGGAGATATGCGCAGATTGCATCAAGAAGATTTTGTACACCCTTGTTTTTGTAAGATGAACCACAAAGTACGGGAACTACCTTCATAGCGATAGTAGCTTTTCTTAAACCTTCTTTAATTTCTTCTACTTCTAAATCACCTGTTTCGAAGAATTTTTCCATTAAAGCGTCGTCGGTTTCAGCAGCGGCTTCAACAATAGCCATACGTGCTTCTTCTACAGCGTCAACGTATTCAGCAGGAACGTCTGTTACTTCGATTTCCTTACCTAAGTCGTCTTTATAGATGTCTGCTTTTCTAGCGATAACGTCGATAACGCCTACGAAAGTATCTTCTTTACCGATAGGAAGAACTATCGGAAGTGCGTTTGCCTTTAATCTATCTTTCATCATATGGATAGCGTTGTCAAAGTCAGCGCCGTTGATATCCATTTTGTTGATGTAAGCGATTCTCGGAACTTTATACTTGTCAGCCTGTCTCCAAACGGTTTCGGATTGGGGCTGTACGCCACCCTTTGCACAGAAGGTTGCTACTGCACCGTCTAGTACACGGAGAGAACGTTCAACTTCTACAGTGAAGTCAACGTGACCGGGGGTGTCGATAATGTTGATGTTATGAATTGCTTTGTTATATTCCCATTGGCAGGTGGTTGCTGCAGAAGTGATGGTAATACCACGTTCTTGCTCTTGAACCATCCAGTCCATAGTTGCAGCGCCGTCGTGCGTTTCGCCCAACTTATGGGTTCTACCTGTGTAGAATAAAATTCTTTCAGTCGTAGTGGTTTTACCAGCGTCAATATGAGCCATAATACCGATATTTCTGGTAACCTTTAAATCATACTGTCTTGCCATATAGCCCTACTCCCGATTAAAATTTGTAATGTGCGAATGCTCTATTTGCTTCCGCCATTCTGTGCGTGTCTTCTTTCTTCTTAACAGCAGCGCCGGTGTTGTTATATGCATCCATTAATTCGCCTGCGAGTTTAGCGAACATTTCTCTTCCGCTTCTCTTTCTAGCAGCAATTACTAACCATCTGATAGCGAGAGTTTGTCTTCTTTCTTCTCTGATTTCGAGCGGAACTTGATAGTTTGCACCACCTACACGTCTTGACTTAACTTCAACCATAGGCTTAATGTTTTCGATTGCTTGATTGAAGATTTCCATAGGTTCTTGACCTAATTTTGCGGACATTGCGTTGAACGCATCGTAAACGATGTTTTGAGCAATACCCTTTTTACCGTCTAACATAACCTGATTAACTACCTTAGTTACAACCTTGCTGTTGTAAATTGGATCAGGTAAAACGTCTCTTTTTGGAACATTACCTCTTCTTGGCATGTTTGTATCCTCCTTTAAATTTTTAGTGCGTATTTTTACGCGTCTGGGAAAAACCCATTAGTACAGCTATCGCTTACCTTACGGCAGCGAACCTTCTACCTTGCGGTATACTGCCTACTTTATCGGGCTGTTTTGAAATCCGAATTAAGTAGGTAAATTTAGCGCAACCAAATACTAATTATTACTTGGATTTTTTAGCGCCGTATTTAGATCTTGATTGTTTACGTTTTGCAACGCCGGCCGTATCAAGTGCGCCACGGATGATATGATATCTTACACCAGGTAAGTCCTTTACTCTGCCGCCACGGATCAATACTGAACTGTGTTCTTGCAAGTTATGGCCTTCACCGGGGATGTATACGATACCTTCACCCTTGTTAGTCAAACGAACTCTGGCAATTGTACGTAAAGCCGAGTTAGGCTTTTTGGGGGTCGTAGTAGTTACGGACAAGCAAACACCACGCTTTTGCGGACATTCGTCAAGAATAGGTGATTTGGACTTGAAAGTAATCTTCTTTCTACCCTGTCTGATTAACTGGTTAATTGTAGGCATATCTTTACCTCCTTGTATTATTCGGATATTCAAAAAACGGATTCCCGTTTAAAGAAGCAATAAATAATGCGTTACGGCATAATTTTTACCGCAACGCATATATTTTAACATTTTAATTTAGTTTAGTCAAACAATTTTACAGGCTTTTGCCAAGTTTTTAAACCCTTTAGGGGTTAAACAGGCTCTTCCTCGGTAACTACGGGCGTAAGAATTTGGGGAGAAAGTCTCTTATATTCTTCAACACCAGTACCAGCAGGAATAAGTTTACCTATAATAACGTTTTCTTTAAGACCTACAAGCGGGTCTACCTTATTCTTAATAGCTGCGTCGGTAAGAACGCTAGTTGTTTCTTGGAAGGATGCGGCTGATAAGAAAGATTCAGTTGCGAGCGCGGTATCAGTAATACCTAATAACGCCCTCTTGCCGATTGCGGGACGCTTGCCACTCATTAAAGCTTCGAGGTTCTTTTCTTCAAATCTATAAAGGTCAATCTTTTCACCAGGTAAGATACCAGTATCACCAGGGTTTTCAATTTGTACCTTTTTGAGCATTTGACGAATAATGATTTCTACGTGCTTATCGTTAATTTCTACCGATTGCGAACGATAAACCATTTGAACTTCTCTTAAAATGTAGTCTTGAACGCCCTTTACGCCTTGCGTCCTTAAAATATCCTGCGGGTAAGCTGAACCGCTGGTTAAAATAGTACCAGGTTCAACCTTGTCGCCATCCTTAATGATAACGCTAGTGCCGAACGGGATAGTGATATCCTTAGTTTCTGCACCCGGTTTTTCGATAAGAACGTGGATGAGTTTATCTTTAGTGATGATACGAGCAATACCAGAATCTTCACACACGATAGCGGTGTGCTTAGGTTTACGAGCTTCGAAAAGTTCTTCTACCCTAGGAAGACCTTGCGTGATATCGCCAGTAGATGCGATACCACCGGTGTGGAAGGTTCTCATCGTAAGCTGAGTACCAGGTTCACCGATAGATTGTGCTGCGATAACACCAACAGCCTCACCACGACGAACGGGCTTACCGTTAGACATATCTTTACCATAACACTTAGCGCATACGCCGTTTTTACACTTACAAGTAAAGATGCTTCTAATTTCTACCGAGGTAATACCTGCTGCAACGATTTCATCCGCCATATCGTCGGTAATCATAGTATCTGCAGGGGTAATAATTTCACCCGTTGTGGGGTTAACCACGTCGTTAATGGTGTATCTACCACGGATTCTATCCGCTAAACCTTCTACAGTTTTGCCGTTGATATCCTTAATTTCGGTAACCACCATACCCTTAGGCTTCTCGCCTGCTTCTGCAAAACAGTCTTCTTCGGTAACAACTACTTCGTGAGAAACGTCTACTAAACGTCTGGTAAGGTAACCTGAGTTTGCCGTCTTAAGTGCGGTATCCGCCATACCCTTACGACCACCGTGAGAAGAAATGAAGTATTCCAAAATAGATAAGCCTTCACGGAAGTTAGATTTAACGGGGACTTCGATAGTACGACCTTGCGGGTCTGACATGTTACCACGCATTGCTGCTAACTGCTTAATCTGGTCGATAGAACCACGGGCACCGGAGTCAGCCATCATCCAGATGGGGTTGAAATCGTCAAGCGTCTTCTTTAATTCTTCAGTAACGTCGTTGGTTGCTTTACCCCAAATTTCGATAACCTTTTTGTATCTTTCGTTTTCGGTAATGTAACCACGTTGATAGAATTTATTGATCTTTAATACTTCGTCATCGGCAACCTTTAAGATATCCTTCTTCTTAGAAGGAACTTGCATATCGAATACCGAAGTAGTGATAGAAGCAATAGTAGAGAACTTATAACCTAAAGACTTAATTCTATCTAAAACCTCAGCAGTGGTTTTAGCGCCGTGTACTTTAAATGTATAATCTACTATTTTAGAAAGTTGTTTCTTTTTAACTACGAAGTCAATTTCGTAATCGAGATAATCTTCATCCTTAACGCGCTTTTTAAAGCCTAAATCTTGAGGAACGTTTTGGTTGAAGATAATTCTACCAACGGTCGTCTTTACTTTGCCAGTAATAGCCCTGCCGTCGGCAGTTTTAACGGTACGTCTAACGATAATTTCGTCCTGTAAACCGATAATCTTTAATTGATAAGCCATTAACGCTTCGTCTTCAGAAGTGTATGCGTGGCCACGATATTCAACACCGTTTTCGTCTAAACGTTTGTGGTCGTTATACTTTTTACCGATCTCACGACGCATAAGGGTAAGATAGTACGAACCCATAACCATATCTTGCGAAGGGTTCATAACAGGTTTACCATCAGCAAGCTTTAAGATGTTATTAGATGCTAACATTAAAAATCTTGCTTCTGCTTGAGCCTCGATTGAGAGGGGTACGTGTATAGCCATTTGGTCGCCGTCGAAGTCAGCGTTGAACGCGCCACATACTAACGGGTGAAGTTTAATTGCCCTACCTTCGATAAGGACAGGTTCAAATGCTTGGATAGAAAGTCTGTGAAGCGTAGGAGCACGGTTTAATAAAACGGGATGCTCTTTAATAACTTCTTCTAAAATATCCCAAACTTCAGGACGTTTACGATCAACGTCGTTTTTAGCAACACGGTGGTTTTCAGAAATCTTTTCTTTAACGAGTTTAGCCATTACGAACGGTTTAAAAAGCTCGATAGCCATTTCTTTAGGGAGACCGCATTGATGAAGTTTAAGTTCAGGACCTACGACGATAACCGAACGACCAGAGAAGTCTACACGCTTACCTAAAAGGTTTTGTCTAAAACGACCTTGTTTACCTTTAAGCATTTGTGATAAAGACTTGAGCGCACGGTTAGAAGCACCCTTAACGGGGGTCTTCTTTTTATCGTTTTCGATAAGAGCATCTACGGCTTCTTGTAACATACGTTTTTCGTTACGAATCATGATGTCGGGAGCGCCGTATTCGATATATTTTTTAAGTCTATTGTTTCTATTAATTACACGTCTATATAATTCATTTAAATCAGATGCCGCAAATCTACCACCGTCTAATGCAACCATAGGTCTGATATTTGGAGGAAGTACGGGAAGAACGTCTAAAATCATCCATTCAGGACGTTGGTTTGAACGACGGAAAGCCTCGATAACTTCGATACGCTTAACAGCCTTCATCCTCTTTTGGCTAGAACCGCTTTCGTTGATGATTTTTTGTAATTCTTCAGCTTCTTTATCAAGATCAACAGCCATTAAAAGTTCTTTAATAGCCTCTGCACCGATGCCGGTTTTAAATGAACCGTAGCCATATTTAGCTTCAGCATCCATTTTTTCCATATCGGTTAAAACTTGTTTATATTTAAGTGGAGTTTGACCGGGATCTAAAACAACGTGTGCTGTAAACGCCAATACGGAGTCTACTTCCTTAGGACTCATATCAAGGATAAGGTTAATTTTAGAACCTCTATACCAAATATGTGCAACTGGCGCAGCGAGTTCGATATGACCCATCCTTTCACGCCTAACTGCTTTTTTAGTAAGTTCTACACCACACTTATCACAGGTAATACCCTTGTAACGGGGTCCACGATATTTGCCACAATGGCATTGATAATCGTTTACTGGTCCAAAAATCCTTTCACAGAAAAGACCACCCATTTCAGGTTTTTGAGTTCTATAGTTAATAGTTTCGGATTTTGTAACTTCGCCGCAGGACCAACCCCTAATTCTTTCGGGAGATGCTACGCCGATTTGAATCGAATCAAAATTGTTAAGTTCAAACATTAATTATTACCTCCCTAAATTAGTCTAAGATGTCGTCGTCATCGAGTAAATCTTTTGCGAAATCTTCATCGCTGAAAAGATCGTCGTCAAACGCGAAATCGTCGTCCGTAGGAACGGTTGTGTCGATAGTATCGTCGTCGTCACCGAAGAGTTCCTTACTCATAAAGTCGAAATCACCAGTATCGATATCAGGTACGTCGTAACTATCAATTTCCGCATCAGTCGGAACTTCAATTACGCCAACTTCACCCTTGAATCTAGGCGTTTCAATTTCATCGTTATCATCAAGATATTTAAGAGTGAGTTCTTCGTTATTATCGGTAAGAACCTTCATATCAAGTGCAAGTGATTGTAATTCCTTCATTAATACTTTAAATGACTCAGGAATACCAGGTTCGCCGATATTTTGACCGTGTACGATTGATTGATAGGTCTTATCCCTACCGTACATATCGTCGGATTTAACCGTTAAAATTTCTTGTAAGATGTGAGCTGCGCCGTATGCTTCAAGCGCCCAAACTTCCATTTCACCAAAACGCTGACCACCCTTTTGCGCTTTACCACCAAGAGGTTGTTGCGTTACCATACTGTAAGGACCTGTGGAACGTGCGTGCATCTTATCGTCAACCAAGTGGTGAAGTTTAATCATATACATTTGACCAACGGTTGCACGGTTTTCGAAAGGTTCACCAGTTCTGCCGTCGTAAAGTTGAATTTTACCGTCAACTTCGCCATCGGGGTTTAAAATATAGTTTTTAGCAAGGAGTTCTTTAATATCTTCTTCCTTAGCGCCGTCAAATACTGGGGTTGCAATCTTCCAACCTAATTGTTTACATGCAAGACCTAAATGCACTTCTAAAACCTGACCGATATTCATACGAGAAGGAACGCCGAGCGGGTTAAGTACGATTTGTAACGGAGTACCATCAGCCATAAACGGCATATCTGCTTCAGGTAAAATACGGGATACGATACCCTTGTTACCGTGACGACCTGCCATCTTATCGCCGATAGAAATTTTACGTTTTTGTGCAATATAAACCCTTACTTCCTTGTTTACACCAGGAGGAAGTTCGTCTTTTTTGGAACGGTCGAAAACTTTAACGTCTACTACGATACCGCCTTCACCGTTTTTAACTCTTTCAGACGTATCTTTAACGTCTCTTTCGTTATTACCCAAAATAGCCCTTAAAAGTCTAACTTCGGGGGTGGCTTCTTGTTCACCCTTCGGGGTTACTTTACCAACTAAGATATCGTTAGGCTTAACTTCAGTACCAACGCGTACAATACCGTCTTCGTCAAGGTTTTTAAGCGCCTCTTCGTTAAGGTTAGGAATTTCACGCGTGATTTCTTCTTCACCCAACTTAGTATCTCTTGCGGAAACCTTCTTTTCTTCAATATGGATTGAAGTAAACGCGTCTTCTCTAACTAATTTTTCAGAAAGTAAGATAGCGTCTTCGTAGTTGTAACCTTCCCAAGATTGGAAACCGATTAAAATATTTTTACCAAGAGCAAGTTCACCATTTTTGGTTGCAGGACCATCAGCGATTACGTCGCCCTTAGAAATTCTTTCACCAACGTCAACAAGCGGTTTTTGGTTTAAACAAGTACCGTTGTTAGAACGTTCAAACTTCTTTAATACGTAGCTTCTTTCGTTGCCGTCGTCTTCCGTAATAACGATAAGGTCGGAAGCAACTGATTTAACTACACCGCCTTCTTTAGCGGTAACCATTACGCCGGAGTCGTATGCGATTTTACCTTCGATACCGGTTGCTACGATAGCGTTTTCAGGCGTTAAAAGGGGAACTGCCTGACGTTGCATGTTAGAACCCATAAGCGCACGGTTGGTATCGTCGTTTTCAAGGAAGGGGATGAGCGCCGTAGCAACTGAAATAACTTGTTTGGGCGATACGTCCATATAGTCGATTTCTTCTCTAGGTGCTTCGGTGATATCTTCCCTTCTTCTACACGAAACACGTTCGTTAATGAAGTGACCTTGTTCGTCTAAAGCTTCGTTAGCTTGCGCTACGGTGTAGTTATCTTCTTCGTCAGCGGCAAGATATTCAACAGTATCGGTAACGACAGGTCTACCCTCGTCGTCACGGATAACCTTTCTGTAAGCGGATTCGATAAAGCCGAATTCGTTAATTTTTGCATAAGCAGTAAGTGAGTTAATAAGACCGATGTTTTGACCTTCAGGGGTTTCGATAGGACACATACGACCGTAGTGGGTGTGGTTAATATCACGCACTTCGTTACTTGCACGGTCTCTAGATAAACCACCAGGGCCTAATGCAGAAAGCTTTCTTTTATGGGTAAGTTCTGCAATCGGGTTGGTTTGGTCCATAAATTGTGATAACTGCGATGAACCAAAGAACTCTTTAATAGCAGCGGAAACAGGTCTTACGTTGATAAGACTCTTAGGAGTGATTTCTGCTGAATTTTGAGTGGACATCCTTTCCTTAATAACCTTTTCGAGACGGGTTACGCCGATACGGAACTGATTTTGTAAAAGTTCGCCAACGGATTTAACACGACGGTTAGCAAGGTGGTCGATGTTATCGTCTGTGCCGATACCAAAGTTTAAGTCAAGATTGTTAGAAACCGACGCAACGATATCGTCAACTGTAATATGTTTATGATTGAGTTTATCAATAAGCGGACGGAGAGTTTTACGTAAATCTGCATCTGCTTTAAAGTCTTGTTTAGCGTCAATAAGAGCATAGAACGCTTGACAAGCCTCTACGAATTTAACTCTAATTTCTTTATTTTTTAAGCTATTTTTGCGGTCCTCAGGCTTTTCGTTTTCAGCAGAAAGGTTGAATTTTTCGAAAAGATAGAAGTACTCGTTAATTTCCTTCTTATACTTTTCAGAAATATCTTCAACGGTAGAAGATTTAAGCTCGTCAGCGATTGCCCTTGCAAATTTAAGTGCTGGATAGTAAACGGTGTCAAGCAAACCGAACTTTCGAGGATTCATACCAGTAACAGCCTCAAAATCAACGACGTTGTTTGCGATGATTTTATGCTTTTCATCCCCGATAGCAACGAAAATCTCGTTAATACCGGCGTTTTGGATAGCAACGGCTTGTTCCTTAGTAATAACGTCGCCAGCCATAACGATAACTTCACCATCCTCGTTGGCGATGTTTTCATACGCGGTAAGACCTACTGCCCTAGCCGACATTTTAAGTTTTTTGTTGAATTTATATCTACCAACCCTTGCTAAGTCGTAACGCTTGGGGTCGAAGAAAGTATTTCTTATGTAAATCCTTGCGCCTTCTTCCGTGCAGATATCGTCGGGACGAAGTCTTTTGTAAAGTTCCATAAGACCGTCACGCTCAGATCTTGCATCGTCTTTATCTTTAGCGATTGTATCTGCAATCATCGGATCGTTTGCAAAAAGGGTGGTTAAAGCGTCGTTACTGCCGTAGCCTAACGCCCTTAATAAAACGGTTGCGGTGATTTTTCTAGTTCTATCTACGTGTACCCATAAGATACCTTGGGAGTCTTGTTCGAATTCAAGCCAAGCGCCCCTTGAAGGAATAACTTGCGTACCGAAAAGATTTTTACCAGTCTTGTCCACGGTTTTAGAGTTATAAACACCAGGTGAACGAACCAACTGCGAAACTACTACACGTTCTGCACCGTTGATAATAAAAGAACCGTTTTCAGTCATCTTAGGAAAGTCGCCCATAAAGACGTCGTCGTCCATATGTTCGCCAGTTTCCTTATTGATAAGCCTTACCCTAACTGAAAGGGGTACTGAAAAGGTTGCCGATCTATCACGACATTCTTTTTCGGTATACTTACCTTTGCTTTCGAACCAGTGGTCCAAAAAGTATAACTCGAACCTATCTGCAAAATCGGTAATAGGCGAAAAATCTTCTAAAACTTCGCTAATGCCTTCTGCAACGAAACTATCGTACGAGTCTTTTTGGATTTCAACAAGATACGGGATATCGATGGCTTCTTTAATCTTGCCAAACGACTTTCTCGTGATTTTACCACATTGAATTTCCCTTAAATTTCGTGTCATTAAAAAACACTCCTTAAAAAAATTTTTTGATAACTTTGCCTTTTGCTGGACTTATAGCGCAAATCGTTGTATAATAGTGCTAACCGGCAAAACAAAGTAAAAGTTTAGGTTTTATCAACGATTTTTAAGGCAAAAATCGGCAAAAAAATCAGTAAAAATCTGCGATTTTGGCGATAATTATCGATAATAACCTATCATAATACAGTTTACAATTTTATTTTATTTTTGCAATAATGTCAAGCGATTTTACGCAAGAAAATAAAATATTTATAAATATTTTGCATTTAGTTGTCGAATTAACCGTTATTTTAGCAATTTTTGGAGTTTTTATGAGAATTGATAAATTTTTGAAGGTATCCCGCGTACTAAAAAGACGCACCCTTGCACAAGAAGCCACTAAATCCGGTAGGGTTTTAGTCGGTGGCAAAGAAGTTAAACCGTCGTATCAACTAAAAATCGGCGACGTGGTTGAAATTAAATTTGGCACGGGTACGGTTAAATTTGTGATTAACGAACTTAAAGAAACCGTCAAAAAGGAAGAGGCTTCCACCCTATACACGGTACTGTCGGAGTAGTTATGGAAAAATTAACGCTTATTTTAACGTGCGCCGGCTGTGGCAAACGCGCAGGTTTTAACCAAAATAAACTTTTAGAAAAAATCAATGGTACACCCGTAGTTAAAAAAGCCTTTGACGCTTTTTATAATTTGGGTGTTTTTAGTGAGTTTATCGTTACGACGTCCAAAACCGACTTTGACGAATTTAACCGAATTTTAGATGGTAAAGCAACTATAGTGATAGGTGGAAAAACCCGTGCTGAATCTGTTAAAAACGCTTTACACGTTGCAACTGGCGATATAGTCTTAATACACGACGGGGCAAGACCTTTTGTTACAAAAAAGATAATTTTGGATTGTATCGAAAGTGTCAAAAAGTACGGTTCTGGCATAACGGCTATAGATAGCGTAAACACGATTTCTAAAATAGATAACGACGGTTTTATTACCGAAACAGTTGGCAAAAATAACGTTATCGAAATACAAACACCACAAGGTTTTTACTTAAACGATATTAAACGTGCATATGCGTTTGACGAAAATAGCGACTTTCCCGATGAAAGCAGTGTGTATTTAAAACATATAGGCAAGCCACATTACGTTATCGGTGATAAGTGTAATATTAAACTTACGTATAAAAACGATTTTACAACCCCGTCCGTGGGTTTATGTCAAAATTACGAATTTAGATCGGGGGTTGGCTTTGACTGTCATAAACTTGTTAATAACCGTCCACTTATACTTGGTGGGGTAAAAATTGAGCATGATAAAGGATTGCTTGGACATAGCGATGCAGATGCTTTACTACACGCTATTACCGATGCGATTTTATCCGCATGCGCCCTTCGTGATATAGGGTACTACTTCCCTGATACCGATGCTAAGTTTAAAGACGCAAACAGCGCAGATCTACTTAAAACAGCGCTTGACTTAGTTAATAAACAGGGCTTTAAAATAAAAACAGTTTCCGCAGTGATTATGGCGGAACGCCCTAAACTTAAACCGTATATTGACTTGATGAAAGAAAATATTGCAAACATTTTGAGCATCACGCCAAACGACGTTGGCATAAGCGCAACCACGCTTGAAGGCTTGGGCTTTGTTGGACGTGAAGAAGGTATTTGCGCAAGCGCAACGGCAGTAATTTGCAAAATTTAATATCAAATAAAGGTGGGTTATCTACCCCACCTTTTTTATTTTTAAAACTTGCTAAACACAAATTTTTGCACAAATTTATCGTAAATTTTAAATAATCACTATTTTAATTTAAAAAATCACAAGAATTGCATTTTACATAATGCTATAATAAAATAAACAAACTGTTTGGAGGATTATATGAAAAAGCTTTTATTAAACGGCGTTTGGAAAATGACTGGAGCTGGCTACGACTGTCAAGGTAAAATACCCGGCTCGGTGTATTCTTTTTTATTAGACAATAAATTAATTGACGACCCATTTTATCGTGATAACGAAGATAAAGCCTTAAAGCTTTGTGAATATGATTACACTTTTACACGTAAATTCGACTACAAACCAACTTCTAACAAGGTTTTATTAGTTGCTGAAGGTATCGACACGCTTGCCGACATTTATATTAATGGTAAATTTTTAGCGCATACCGATAATATGCATATAAAATACGAGTTTGATTTGACCGACTTTTTAGTTGATGGTGAAAACGAGATTACCGTAATAATACGCTCTATTTTGCCATACATAAAAACCGACGTTGCTATAACCGGACCGGTTGATTGTATGAAAGGCTTTCCTAAACTTAGAAAGGCGCATTGTATGATGGGCTGGGACTGGGGTCCACGCTTACCCGACGGTGGTATTTGGAAAGATATTTACCTTTTAGAAATCGATAGCGCACGTATTGAAAGTTTTATAATTGACCAAAAAATTGATAACGGTGTCGCTTTTTTAACACCAAAAGTTATTACAGACGTGGGCGCTGACGTTAAAATATTATTAACCCACCCCGATGGCAGGGAGGAATTTTTACAAAACATTACAATAAATAAAATTGAAAAACCCGAGCTTTGGTGGCCCAACGGGTACGGCAAACAGACCTTATATACCGTTACGGCAAGCACACTCCAAAACGGAAAAACCGTTGATAGCGTTAGCAAAAAAATAGGCTTACGCACAATGGAGTTAGTGCGCAATAAAGACGAGTGGGGCGAAAGTTTTTATCACCGTGTAAACGGCGTTCCGATTTTTGCTATGGGCGCTGATTATATCCCTGAAGACAATATAATTTCACGCACGAATAAAGAAAGAAGCCGTGTATTACTAGAGGGTTGCGTTTTGGCTAACTTTAACATCATCAGAATATGGGGTGGCGGTTACTATCCTGAAGACTGGTTTTTTGACCTTTGCGACGAGTTAGGTTTAATGGTTTTTTTAGACTTACCTTTTGCATGTTGTATAGTGCCAAACGATAAAAAGTTGTTTGAATCTATTAAAAAAGAAACTTTGCAAAATATTTTAAGGGTACGCGACCATGCTTGTATAGCAGTGATATCTGGCAATAACGAGGTTGAAGACATGATACCCCATAACAACGGGCATAGGGGCTGGGGTTTTGAATTAGGCGATGAACTAATTAACGGTTATAAAGAGCTTTATGAAGATATTTTACCTAAAATCATAGGGGACGTAGCCCCTCATTTTGCATATATGCCATCTTCCCCGACGTCATTTAGTTGGGATCTTGCCCCTGGCGACGAGGGCTATGGCGACTGCCATTACTGGTCAGTTTGGCATAATAATAAGCCTTATACAGAATATAGAAAACACTACTTTAGATATTTATCCGAATTTGGTTTTCAATCCTTCCCTTGCGAAAAAACAGTTAATTCATTTACCTTACCTGAAGATAGAAACATCTTTAGCCGTATTATGGAAAAACACCAACGCAACGGCACGGCTAATGGTAAAATTATGATGTATCTTGCCGATACGTTTTTATACCCTAGCAATTTTGGTGATTTATTATACGCTTCACAATTATTGCAGGCTGAATCTATCAAATACGGCGTTGAACATTTTAGACGTAACCGTGGCAGATGCATGGGTACTTTGTACTGGCAATTAAACGATATTTGGCCTGTTGCAAGCTGGGCAAGTATAGATTATTACGGCAGATGGAAGGCTTTACACTACAACGCTAAGCGTTTTTATAACCCAATACTTATATCTTGTGAAGAGACGGGCGAAAAAGCTACGCGCCAAAACGTCAACGTAGAACCTTACGAGCATGATTACGCTACGAAAGGCAAAATATGCGTAACTAACGATACGCTTAACCCAGTAACGGGTGTCGTTAAATGGGCTTTAAGACGTTCTGACGCTACTATAATAGATAGTGGCGAAACACCCCTTACCGTACCCGCTTTAAGCGCAAAATATATAGATGAGCTTGATTTTAATAAAACCGATTATGAAAACAATTACTTATCGTACGAGTTTAACGTAGACGGCAAAGTAGTCTCTTATGGTACGGTTATATTTACGGCGTACAAGCACTTTAATTTTATTGACCCTAATATTAAGTTGACCGTTAATGGTGATACAGTTACCGTAAAAGCCGACGCTTACGCTAAGTACGTTGAAATATACTCCGACGATAGCGACTTTGTTTTAGACGATAACTTTTTTGACATCAACGGTGGAGAAGTTACCTTAAAACTTATTAAAGGTGAACTTAAAAACCTTAAAGCAAGGTCGGTTTACAATATCAAATAGTTTACTTTAAACATTTAAATAAATACAAAAGCCCCTGTTGCTTTACAGGGGCTTTTACTTTTTAAAAAACAAAGGGCAGGACGATAAATATCGCCCTACCTTTAATCCGAATAATTATTAAGATTTAAATAGAATTAGTCCTTATTTTCTTCTTTTTTAACAATTACTTCTTTACCATTGTAGTAACCACAGTACTTGCATACACGGTGAGGAGTAATAAGTTCGTGACATTGAGGACATTCAACTAAAGTTGCCTTAGGTGCTTTGAAGTTAGCAAATCTTGTATTCGTTCTTTGTTTAGAAGTCTTGCTTTTTTGTACTGCCATTTTTATTTACCTATCCTTATATTTTTAAGTTTAATGTATTTTTACACTTTTAGCCTATCAAGTATATAATATTTGCATAGTCTTGTCAACTTTTTTAGTCGTTTTTTTTATTTTAACGGATAAAAAATCGACTTTTTTAGTGATTTTTTTTATTTTAGCCGTAAAAAACCACTGTTTAACGCATATAACGATAAATTAAAAGTTAAAAACTGCTGTAAAAGTAACGGCTACTTTAACCTTTTTACTTTTTTAAAAAAACGTGTTAACTTAGTCTTTAACTTCTTCCTTTTTTACGATAACTTCTTTACCGTTGTAATAGCCACAGTACTTACATACGCGATGCGGTGTAATAAGCTCGTGGCATTGAGGACATTCAACTAAAGTTGCCTTAGGTGCTTTGAAGTTAGCAAATCTTGTATTCGTTCTTTGTTTAGAAGTCTTACTTTTTTGTACAGCCATTTTTAATACCTACCTTTTTATTAATTACCGATTAAAACTCCATTAAATCAATCGGGGCGCAGTCGCCACACGTAAATGACGACGGCATATCTAAAATTATCTCGTCGATAACAGCCTTTTCAAGATTGACCGCATCGGATTTTACCCTATAACCGTATTCGTTATCTTCTGAAAACTTTTGATAAAGTTCCGTTTGATAATCTTTTTTAGTAACGTTTAGACATCTAGTACACTCACCTTCAAGCGAATAGTATATATCAGCTTCAACAAGCGCAGACCTAGTGCCTGTAAGGGTAACCCTGCCCTCAATTTTTATAGGACAACATAAGCGCACGGATGGAATATCGCATAAATTATCCGTATTAAATTCAAACGAAAAATCCGCCTCTTGCTTACCTGATATCCTGATATCTTTTAGACTGATTACCATAACGCACCTTTTAATTTTATCGATTATTTACCAAAAACTAATTCTTTAGTATCCCTTGCGATAACGAGTTCTTCATTAGTCGGGATAACTAATACCCTAACCTTACCACCTTTAGCGGTAATTTCGTGTACAGGGGCATCGGAACGAATTAAATTTTCTTCCTTATCGATTTCAATACCTAAAAATTCTAAACCGGTACAAACTTCTTCACGAATAACGGCGTCGTTTTCACCAATACCTGCGGTAAATACGAGCGCATCGATGCCACCCATCGCAGCAGCATAGCTACCGATATACTTTTTAACGCCATACGTAAAACTATCAAGCGCTAAACGAGCCTTTTCGTTACCAGCGTTTTTAGCCTTTCTTAAATCTCTAAAGTCTGAAGAAACTTCACTTAAACCGCTAACGCCTGATTTTTTATTTAATATATTTAAAACTTCATGTACGTCTTTGCCGGTTTTATCACAAATGTATTCAACAACAGCGCAGTCGATATCACCACATCTAGTACCCATAGGTACGCCAGCAAGCGGGGTTAAACCCATAGAAGTATCTACACACTTGCCATTTTTTACTGCTGCCATTGAAGAACCGTTGCCTAAGTGACAGGTTACTATTTTAACGTCGTCGTTACCTAAAAACTTTCTTGCTTCGGTAGAAACGTACCTGTGGCTAGAGCCGTGGAAACCGTAACGACGGATTTTATACTTTTCGTAATATTCGTTCGGGATAGCATATCTATAAGCGTAATCGGGCATTGTTAAGTGGAAAGTCGTATCAAACACGCCAACCATAGGTGTAGTGGGCATAAGTTCCCTACAAGCGGCAATACCCGTTAAGTTTGCTTTTTGATGAAGCGGGCCTAAATCTGCATTAGAATCGCATACGGCGATAGTTTCGTCAGTTAAGATAATTGAAGAAGTGAAACTTTCACCACTATGGAGAATTCTATGACCTACCGCGTCGATTTCATCCATGCTGTTTAACACGCCGTTTTCTTTAGAAACAAGTGTTTCTAAAACGAGACTAATCGCTTCTTTATGGGTGGGCATAGCCTTTTCGATAACAACTTCACCCTTAGGGGATTTATGCTTTAAAAAAGAGCCGTCGATACCGATTCTTTCACAACCACCTTTTGCGATTGCAACTTCAGTATCCATATCGATAAGCTGATATTTAAGTGAGGAACTACCTGCGTTTAAAACTAAAATCTTCATTTTATATACACCTTCCTATTATTGTAAACAAGTAATTGCGATAGTAGCAACGATATCTTCAGTATGACAACCACGAGATAAGTCGTTAATAGGTTTATCAAAACCTTGACAGATAGGGCCGATTGCTTGGAAGCCACCTAAACGCTCAACAAGTTTGTAACCGATATTACCTGCGTCAAGATCGGGGAAGATAAGCACGTTTGCTTGACCTGCTACTAAAGAACCTGGCGCTTTAGATGCAGCAACTTCCGGAACGATTGCAGAGTCTAATTGAAGTTCGCCTTCTGCCTTAACGTCGGGAGCGATTTCTTTAAATAAATTAAATGCAGCAACTACCTTATCTATATCTGCGTGTTTAGCAGAGCCTTTTGAAGAGTGTGATAAAAATGCTACTTTGGGATCTAAACCTGCGATATTAATTGCAGACTCAGCAGAAGATTGCGCGATATAAGCGAGTTCTTCCGAAGTGGGGTTTTGGTTAAGACCACAATCAGCAAAAATAAAGCAACCGTCGTTGCAATATTTGTTACCAGATTCTGGCGCAACCATTAAAAAGTAACAAGAAACGAGTTTTGTGCCGGGTTTAGTTTTGATAACTTGTAAACCAGGTCTTAAAGTGTTTGCCGTAGAGTGGCACGCGCCTGAAACCATACCGTATACGTCGCCAGACTTAATCATAAGAGCGCCGTACATAGTGTAATCTTTTAATACTGCTTTTTTAGCGTCGGAAACTTCAGCAAACTCGGGTAAACCAGTCTTTTTGTTGATTTTACCTTGTCTTAACTTAAATAAAAGTTCCGCATACTTATCGCAGTTAGCGTCGTTAACGGGATCTAATACGGTAACGCCAGTTAAATCAACGTCGGGGTTAGCAGACTTAATATCTGCTTCGTTGCCTAAAAGAACGATTTTAGCAATACCTTTTTTGGCAGCGATGCTTGCGGCTTCAACAACCCTTTTATCTTCACCTTCAGGCAAAACGATGGTCTTACCTAAAAGTTTTGCTTTTGAAAAAATTTCATCTAAAACTTTTGACATAAAAAACACTCTCCTTAATAATGCGTATTTGACATCAAATAAGTAAAAACGCTTTCTTGTTTTTACGAAATGGTGTATAATATTAATTAGCGGAAAACCGCCATACTGTAAAATTATAACTCATTTTGATAAATTCGGCAAGTATTTTAACCGACTTTTCTTAATAAGAAAAGATTTATGCCTTTTTGCCGTATTAAATTATTTTAGGTTGGTATTATATGAAAATCGTTGCAACCGTTGCGGAATATAATCCCTTTCATAACGGACACTTAAAACACGTTACCTATATGAAGGAGCATTTTGCTGATTATAAACTACTCGTAATAATGAGTGGTAACTTTACCCAGCGTGGTGAAAACGCCGTTTTAGATAAGTTTACTAGGGCGCGTCACGCCGTTGAAGCGGGCGCTGATATGGTTATAGAACTACCTACCGTTTTTGCAACTGCTAATGCAGAACTTTTTGCTACCGGCGCGATAAAAATATTAAACGACCTAAACGCCGTCGACACACTTTGCTTTGGTGTTGAAAGTGGTAATATAGATGATTACTTATTGACGGCAAAAGCACTTCTTGCCGAAAGCAAAGAACTAAAAGCGCTTATAAAAGAAGAACTTGAAACTGGCGTATCACCCGTAAAAGCAAGGTTTAACGCCGTTAAAAAACTAAACTTGCCACAATTAAAAGATGAATTAGTTTCATCACCAAACAATATTTTGGGTATAGAATACACCAAAGCGATACTTAAATTAAACAGCAAAATTAAAATTTGCCCAATGCTTAGGTCTGGCGACCATAACGACGTAAAACTATATAAAGGCATAACGAGCGCTTCTAGCATACGTACGACGCTAGAAAGTAAAAAATCAGGCAGCTTAAAAAAGGTAATGCCCGCATACGTATACCGTGATTTACCACAAACCCCCTATGTTTTTGACGATATTATAATGACAAAATTATATACTGAAAACGCCAATAATATAGGTAAGATTTTAGACTGCACCGAGGGGTTGGAAAACCGCATTAAAGCACTTATAAAAGATGCTACCGACTATAAAACGGCGTTAGATAAAATTGCCACCAAGCGTTACACCTACGCTAGGATTAGACGTATTACGATTGCTAATTTACTAGGTATAACCGAAAAATTAGTATTTAAAGCGCTTGATAACCCACTTTACGCTAAAATATTAGCGATAAACGCAAAATCACGCGATTTAATTTCTTATTTAAGTGAAAATTCATCCATACCCGTCTTAACTAGAAAAAAAGACTATACCGAAATTAAAAAGACAGCGAAAGACGTTTTAGAAATAGATTCTTTAGCCAACGATTTATACAATTTAGTTTCTAAAACCAAACAAAGTGAATTTCAGATGATTACCGTTAATAAGGAGTAATAATGAGTAAAATTTACGATTTTTTAAAAGACGTATACCCGTTTTTTGTACTAACAGCCTTAAATGAAGAACCTAACGGCAGACCTTTTGGCGCAATATGTGAGATTAAAGATAAACTTTATATTGCGACTTCACCCAAAAAGACGGTATATAAAGAAATGGTTAAAAACCCCAACGTAACTATAGTAGCAATAAAATCTGGCACGCGTGATTGGATACGTGTTAAAGCCGTTGCTTACGAAACTGGTATTTTACCCCTGAAAGCAAAAGTTTTATCACTTTGTCCGATACTTAAAAAGCATTACGCTGACGAAAACGACCCTAATTTTGCAGTTTTTGAGCTAACCGTAACTAGTGCAGAACTATCCACCACCTTAAACGGGGTCGAAAAACTTATATAATAAACAAAATAAAAAGCACCTTTTTTGAGGTGCTTTTTTTATTAAATGATAGGTAACGGGGTGTGTTTTTACGCTTTGCCTTTATCTTTACGTATCTTTTTAACAGTTGCTTCAAACCCGTTATCCGTGGGCTTATAATATACCCTGTCTTTTAAAGTATCGGGTAAATACTGCTGTTTTACCCAACCACCGTAATTATGGGGATAAAGATATTTTGAACTTTCTTTTTTGTCTTCAGTAGAGCCGTATACGGCGTTTTTAAGATGACCAGGAACGGGGTCGTCGCGAACGGTTTTAGCATCGGCTTGCGCGCCCTCCATAGCGACTACCGTCGTGTTGGATTTAGGCGCTTCACAAACGTAGATAACGGCGTTTGATAAAGGTATAAGTCCCTCTGGCGAACCGAGTTCCTTATAAGCGGTTAAAGCAGAAGTTGCCACTACTAACGCCATGGGATCTGCCATGCCGACGTCTTCTGACGAGTGAACGACTAACCTTCTTGCCAAAAGCAACGGATCGCACCCACCTGAAATTAAGCGATGCATGTAATATAGCGCAGCATCACTATCACTACCCCTTAAACTTTTACAAAAAGCCGAAAGCATATCGTAGTACAACTGCTCGTCAAAAGAAAGTTGTTTTTGTTGAATACTTTCCTCAGCATCTTTTAAGGTAACGTTGATAACGCCGTCTTTATCGGGATCGGTTGTGAGCGCAGCAAGTTCTAACGAGTTAAAAGCCACCCTTAAATCCCCCGCGCAAACGTTTGCTATATGGTCGATTGCTTCGGGCGCGATATTTAAGTTTAAATTACCTAAACCACGCTCTTTATCACTAACGGCTTTAAGTAACGCCTTTTTAACGTTATCAAAGGATAAACGCTTTAACTCAAATACCCTACATCTTGAAACAATAGCAGGCGTCATAGCGGCGTAAGGGTTTTCGGTAGTAGAACCGATAAAAATAATATCACCCTGCTCGATTGACGGAAGCAAACTATCCGACTGGGTTTTGTTAAAACGATGACACTCGTCAAGAAGTAAATACGTCTTTTTGCCGTGCATACGTTTTGACATTTTAGCTTCGTCAACAATACGTTTTACGTCGGCAACGCCTGCATTTACAGCGTTAAGTTTAACAAAATTGCCATCCGTACCGTTTGCGATAATATTTGCAAGGGTAGTCTTGCCCGAGCCTGGCGGCCCCCAAAAGATACAACTGCCTAGCCTATCTAGCTTAATTGCACGACGTAGTAAACTGGTTTCGGATACGATATGTTCCTGCCCGAAAAACTCGGACAAAGTCCTTGCGCGCATGCGCTCAGCAAGCGGGACGGACTTTAAGGAAGTTTCTTCTTTAACAAAATCAAATAAATCCATAAGAATATTTTACCATAAAAAAAGGGGTTTTTCAAGCGACGGAGCATAAAGATGATAAAAGTTTAATACATTTTTATTATGAAGCAACTAGCAAAAAAAGGGTTTAACGCAAAAAAGATTTTTAAATTAGTAACGTTTGCGTTGTTTTTTTTAGTTTACTTATTTTTTATTTTTAGTTACGACTGGATAGAATCTTCTTTTACAGCGCTAAAAATATTTTTTACCACGATATTCCCCGCGGTATTGCCATACGGTTTAACAATAACTTTAATAAAGATTTTTTACGGCGAAAACGCTTTTATAAAAAGATTAAATAAATTTTCCGTTAAAACGCTATCGGTAAACGGGTATACGTTATATTCGCTTATTTTAGGGGTTATATCTGGATATCCTACTGGAGGAAATTTAGCGTCTAAATATTATTTAGATAACAAAATTAGTTTATCTGAAGCTAGTCTAGTTTTTATGCTTACTAATATCCCAAGCCCCTTATTAATTATAACTTGCATAGGGGGTATAACTTTTAATAACTTAACCATAGGCATATTAATGCAAGGTGCTTTAATAATAGGCACAACGCTAACTTTTTTTATATTTTTTACCAAAAAAACACATACGTATATGAATTTTTGTGAAACGAAGGAAGAATTTACGTTGATTAATAGCGACAATAACTTTTACCATATTATAAAATCGCTAATAATTTTAGCAGGGCTTTGTTCGGTTTTTTACGTATTTGCCGATACCCTAATAAACTTGCCTATAATAAAAGCAATAAGCGATTTGTTTAGTAATTTTTTTGGTGGAAGCACCCTTTTTAACGCTATTTTTACCGGACTTATCGAAACAACGCGTGGTTGTAACGAGTTTGCTCTGCTTAAAGGTCCGTTTTTTATGGGGGCGTGTATACTTACGCTAACACTAGGTGGAATACCAACGTTAATATTTAACCTTAAAACCGCTAAAATACTGCAAATAAAAACTACAAGGCTCTTTTTATTTAAAGCCTTGCAGTCGATAACTTGTTTTTTTATTACTTATCTAATTCTTTTAATATATCTTTTATAACGGGTATAACGGCTGTTGGAAGGTATTTTTCGTACCCCGTTCGGGCATTAAGCGCGTCGCGCACGATGGTTGAACTAACTAGCCTATCCTCTTTTATAGCCTTATAATAAATGGTAACTAAATCAGGATAAATTGTTTTTGAAAGCCTTTCGTTAGCCTGCTCGTAAACCAAATCCGCCTCGTTACGGATACCCCTAACGTAGTAAACGGTATTTTTTGATTTAACAAAATCCGCTGCGTAACCGCTGTGATAACCTATAACAACCTGCTTATCGTTTTCGTAAAGGGTTTTAAGCATTT
This sequence comes from Clostridia bacterium, assembly GCA_017624285.1. Lineage (GTDB taxonomy): Bacteria > Bacillota > Clostridia > Christensenellales > Borkfalkiaceae > UBA11475. The sequence continues at coordinate 9,623 of JAGANI010000012.1, read as the reverse complement.
TAAGACGGCCTTCTACACTAAAATACGGGGTTTTGTTTGGATTGACCATTATAGTAATGTAGACGATTTCAAAATCACGCTTAGCCTTTTCAATAACGTCGGTATGTCCGTTTGTAATTGGGTCGAAAGTCCCTGCGAAAACACAAGCGGGCTTTTTATTTTTAAAAAAAGCGAGATACGTCCTACCGTATTTACGCTCGTCATAAAAGCTTAAACCGTCTATTTTTGCAGTAAAGGGCGTTTCACTTTCAAAAACTGCCACACCTTCTGAAGTCAATAATTTTCTATCAGCAATTATCTTTAACGCTTTTAAGCCAAGGTCGGTTTTATAAGGTGGATCGATAAAAATTATATCAAACTTATCTTTGCACCTTTTAAGATACTCTATGCTATCGGACAAAATTGTTTCGGCAGTTTCGTTAAGCAATTTAACGTTTTGTTTAGTTAAGTTTAAACTTTCATTTCTGACGTCAACAAAAGTAACCTTACCCGCCCCACGGGATAAAGCTTCTAACCCAACGCCACCAGTGCCTGCAAATAAATCTAAAAAAGACTTATCTTGAACGTTGAATAGGATATTAAATAAACTTTCTTTAACCTTGTCCGCAGTAGGTCGAATTTCATCACCTGAAAAGTCTTTTAAGACCCTTGACCTATGCTTACCACCGACTATCCTCAATTTGACGCTCCGTTAATTTTTTGTTTAATTAATTCTGCTTGGGCGTATTCCTTTTTAACGTTATTAACGCCTTGCATATACCCGATATACATGGGTACGGGTATTATAATAAATGCGACTGCAGTAAAATATACGCTTGCGGTAGGCGTAATGCAGTAAAAAGCAGAATATACCATACCGTAAAGAAATTTAAGCATTAATAAAAAACCGTTTGAATCACTACCAGATAAATCTATTATACCTTGTACTAAAAGCATAATTGCAAGTGGAACAATCGTTATAATGCAAAATACTATTATTTTTTTAATGCTAAATTCCGTTACCTTGTTAATTTCGTGATAACTTCTAGTTTCTAACATATGCCTACGCTCTATATCGTTGCTATGTTTTGCACGCATGGCTTCTTCACCAGTTTTTAAGAAGATATTTCTTGCAACAAGCGCGTAGATTACTATATTTACAGCGGATAAAATAATACCAACGTAGTCGGGTAAATAATTTTCATCAACCATAAACATAACGATAAAACCGAGTAATCCCGTTACGATAATATACGTGTAAATTAATACGCTATCTTTTAAATAATAAATAAACTTATCGATAAACCTATTCACTATAATAAATCCTTTGTTATCTTAAATAAATTTTTTTTGCCCGTTTTGCTACCGAGCATAATACTTCATAACTTATTGTATCATACTTTTTTGCAATTTCATCAGCATTTTTATATAAAATATAAAAATTTTCACCCAAAACGGAAAGAATTTGTGTGTTTTTATCCTTTTTTATAGCAGTAACGTCCATACATCGATTATTTAACTGCCCTAAAACTTCTTTTCGGTTTAACCCATCGGCGTATCCGTAACGTAAAATTAAAGCTGTTAAATCGGTTTCCGCCTTAAAAGCGCCGTACATTAAAGCGTCGCCTTTAGATATTTTACGCTCTTCTAAAACGTGCGTCTTGACTTCCATAATAGGCGTAACGTTTACGCGTGGAAAACGTGTTTTAAATGGCAAATAACCGTATAAAAGTAATCCTATCCTTACGGCGTCGTAAAACTCCCCCTTTAAAAAACCACCAGAAGCAGATAAATGCGCGTATGCAAAAGGAAAAGCGTCTTTAACCTTGTTTACAGCAGTTAAAAATACGCGTGATTGTTTTATGCGTGATAACGGATTTTGTGGCATATAGAGGTGTGAATACACCCCGTCTACTGCGATTGACGATGAATTTTTTAATACCTTAATTAAACCGTCAATGTCTTTTACGTCTACACCAAAACGATTCATCCCAGTATTTACGGCAATTTGTGCTTTTACAATTTTACCTTCTCTTTTAGCAACGTTATTTAGGGTTAAAACTTCCTTTTCAGTATGGATGGGTAAAATTAAATCGTACCTGACGGATAGGTCGTAATCCCCCATAACGGGTGGAGTTAAAACTAAAATATCCTTATCTATCCCGCTAGAACGTAAGGTAACGCCTTCCTCCGGCAAGGCAACGGCATAAGCATCTACGTAAGGATAAATTGCCGAGGAAACTTCAACAAGCCCATGACCGTAAGCATCTGCCTTTACCACCGCTATAAACTTAACGTAAGGTGGTAACGCGTTTTTGATTGCCCTAGCGTTTTGTTGTAATAAAACTAAATTAATAATCGCAGTATTAAGCATAACTATCCCCCAACTTTTTAGTATATTTAATACTATGCAATTTTTAAAATTTTTTGTATGTCCATTATAAAGATTTTATCTTGATTAAAATTATTTGTTAATAAAATTTATAGCAAGCATAAATACAATATTTATATTATAAAAAACGCTATATTACGTCTATTTTATATTTATAAAACTAACCAATAGAATTTTTAAAATCCTATTGACAACGCAAATCTAAAAATACTATAATAATCACACTATAAAGTAAAATTTTCACAAAAAATTTAGGATATTATTTATGCAATTTTGTCACGCAAAAGAGTTAGAATCACTTATCAACGCCACGCCAAACGGTGGGGTTTGCCGTTTAGAAAATAAGGAATATTTCCTTTCTCGTCGCATTGTAATACGTAATAAAAACAACATCACGTTAAACGGTAACGGGGCTCAAATAATCACGCTATACATGAATAATGACGACTATCAAAAAAGCGCAGATGCCTTTTTGGTAGAAAACTGTAAAAACATAGTGTTAAAAAACTTTACCCTGCAAACAAATATTCCCGCAAACGTTACGGCAATTGTTGAAAAAATAATTTTAGAAGAAAACGCCTTACTATTGCGTGTGGACAAAAAATTCTCTATACGTGGCGACGAAGTACTGATGGCAATCACGTCGGTTGATGAAGAAAATTCTACCGACAACCTAGTGCACCTATACGCGTTACACCACGACCCTAATATCGTAACCCTTATCCAAAACGAAATTTTGCTTGCAAACACCTATGCTAGCGCAGATTACGATTATTTAGGCGATAACCTTTTTAAGGTTAAATTCCCTATAAACAACAATTCTCCAAAACGAGCAAGACTAGGCGCTAAAGTTTGTATTAGACACACCGTTTACGGGTCAAGCGCCATCACCTTAAAAAACGCTGACGATACGCTATTGAATAATATCACTATTTATTCTACCCCCGGTATGGGCGTTATGGTGCTAACACGTTGCCACAATCTTACGATAGACGGACTACGTATGATTAAACGTGATGGCGACGGAACTCTTATGTCGTGCAATTGCGACGGCTTGCACGTTACCGGGCTTACTGGCAAACTTGTATTAAAAAATAGCATTTTTGAAGGTTTGGGCGACGATGCTTTAAACATCCACTCTACAGCCGTTACTGCAACGTCTGTCGATATTAAAAATAGTCGTATAAAATGCAACTATTGTAAAAAACGTCCAGACGGTTTATTGCCACCAGACTGGTGTCGTGCTGGGGATATTATATATTTTTACGACCCACAAAAAACAACTTATAAAGGTCAATTTACCGTAACGGAGTTTTTGGACGGCGTAGCAAGTTTTAACGGATTATTAGGTGAAATTAAAGACGGTTATATTTTGCAAAACACAGCCTACACAGCATCTTGCGAAATCGACAATTGCACTATCAAGAACACACGAGCGCGCGCATTTTTGTTACAAACGAACAACGTAGAAATTAAAAACTGTACGTTTTTTGGACAAACGGATAGCGCTATTAAGGCATCACCCGATTTAGATTATTGGTACGAAGTCGGTCCTATTGACGGGCTTTATATCCACCACAACCACTTTGTAAAAAATGGTTTTGCCGTTAATACCTCAACGATTGCTTTACACACAACCCACCACCGTGGCAATAATCCGTCGGTTTTTGGTTTGCATAAAAATATTCGTATTGAAAACAACGTTTTTGAGCGCGCCACCAACCATTGTATAGAGTTGCACGCTACCGACAACGTAAGCATCCAAGATAATTTATTCCCTAAAGAAAATGAACAACCTATATTATTATCTAATTGCCGAAATATAAAGGGGATTTAGCCCACACTTATAGATAGTAGATAAGTTTTATGACAAACACCCCTTGTTTTTTATAAAAACCTTTACTTTATAATGTCAATATTATAATGATTTAATAAACAAAATCTCCACAAATAAATTTTATACGCAAATAATTTTATGCACGAATGATTTTATGCACAAAAAAAGGCTTGCCGTAGCAAGCCTTTTATTTAATTATTAATAGAAACTTCTTTTAACCTTTTATTGGCTTTTTCCACCTTAAGGAAAGAGATTAGTAAAAACACCACGCCACAAATAATAATCGGTGCCCACAAGTATAAGAAATTAAGCATACCAGTAGTTGCTGCGTTTTGAGCGACGTTTTCAACAAAACCTGTTGCATCAAGAAGCCACCCACAAATAGCAGTACCAAAAGCACCGCCAATCTTAATACCAAGCGATGAGCAGGAGAACATCATGCCGTCAATACGGTGGCCAGTGGTTAGAGTAGTGTATTCAGAACAAGAAGCAATAAGAGCGTTCATATCCCCTTGTAATGGTGCAATACCAAGAGTAGATACAGCTGTAAAAACAAGCATAAGTGGTATACTACCCATATACCCTGCAACCATAACGCCAACCCTACCAACAGTAGCGACTATATAACCTAGTAAATTAATTTTATACATGCCACCCATTTTTTTAATAACCAATGGGAGTACAAGTAAAGCCACGACCATAGTGATATTAATTGCGAGAGAAAGTGAACTAAACACGCCCTCGTCGCCAAGAATATATTTTGAATAATACGTCCCCATGCCAATAAGCGAAGCGTATATTTGTGTTAAAATATAGGTAGCACAAATGATTAAATAATACTTATTTTTAAGTAAAAGTTTGAAAGATTTTAAAAACGTTAATCTTTCTTTAGGTTCAATTTCTTCTGGAGTGGATTCATCTTCATCTGGAAGTTCTTTAACCGAAAAAACTGAAATAGTGTTTACAATAAGGCCAATAATAGCGTAAATGATAGCGATGTTTCGCCAACCCATAGCACCGCCACCAAGCCATGTTACAGCAAAAATTGTAATTGCTTCAATAAATATCTTTGTAGCAAAAGCAAATACATAGCGGAAAGAACCTAGCTGAACCCTTTCGGTTGTATTTTTTGTGATAAGCGCAATCAACGACGCGTAGGCTATATTGTTTGCCGTAAAAAACACTGCGTTAAGAAGCGTGTAAGCAATAAAGAAGAAAATATATTGAGCGATATCTCCCCAACTCATAGGAATAGCAAAACAAGCCACTAAACAGATAGCACAACCAATATATGGCCAAAGCATCCATGGACGAGCTTTACCCATTTTTGTTTTCGTTTTATCAATCATCCTTCCAAAGAAAAAATCTGATACACCATCAAAGATTTTTGATACCGCAATCAACGTACTCACGATACCCATATTTAGCCCAACAGTATCTGTTAGGTAAATCATCATAAACGCTGTAAGTAATGCATATACGCAGTTGCCTGCAACGTCACCTGAGCCGTAACCTATTTTATTGTACCATTTTAAATATTTCTTTTCCATCATTGTCCCCCTTATCAATAATGAATAAAAATGATTTACACCTTTATTTTAGCATATAAAAGTGTAGGTTTTCAAGATTTTTTTAATATATATAATTTGCTTAAATATACACAAAATTAAACTTTGCTATTGAAAAATAAATTGTATTGATGTATAATACAATTAGTTTAAGGGGGTATTTATGTATTTTAATAGGGCATATTTATATAACTCGGAAGCAGTAGTAAAAGATTTAACAAAACCTTTAATGGTAACAAGTTGTGGGTATTACCGTATAACAAACGGCCCTGTAATAAAAACTAATCGACCAAAAGGTAGGCGCGACTATCAATTATTGTACGTCGCAGAAGGTCGTGGTAAATTTATAATAGAAGGGTGCGAGCGATACGTAAATAAAGGTGAAATGGTGCTATACCGACCGTATGACTTTCAATCATACTTTTACTATCCAAGTGATAAATGCGAGGTTTTTTGGGTACACTTTACGGGCTATGACGTAGATAAGTTACTTGATAGATATAACTTTCCAAAAGATAAAAACGTGTTTTTTGGAGGAATATCACACGACTATAATTACATTTTTGAACTTATTATTAGAGAATTACAACTTAGACGAAGCAATTACAAAGAACTTTTACCCCTACTTTTAACCGAACTGTTTATTTTAATTAATAGAAATATTTTAGAAGAGCGTAATCAACAAAGGTCTATGCTTGACGAAGTGGAAAAATCTGTAAGATATTTTAATGAAAATTACGCAAACAATATAAATATAAACGAATATGCTGAAAGCTTAAATATTACCCCCTGTTGGTTGATAAAAAAGTTTAAACAAGTGGTAAAACAAACACCTATGCAATATATAGTTGCACTAAGGATTGCAAACGCTAAAACTTTATTAGAAAACTCCGACTATAATGTTACGGAAACGTCTTATGCAGTAGGATACGATAACCCATTATATTTTAGTAGACTATTTAAAAAGCACGTCGGCATGTCCCCTATAGAATATAAAAATAAATATTCATACACAAAATCAAACATATAATTTAAACTATTTAAATATGCATAAATAAAATACAATAATAAAAGGGCTTCGTTTGAAGCCCTTTTATTTTAATATGTATTAAAAGTGTGGGAACAAGTTAGCCAAGGCTCGTGAAGCGTTTTAGATGAGATAAACCCTGCTGGTTATCGAAGTTAAAACGCAAAACAGTAACGCAGGATAACGAAGTTTATTTACTACTAAAAAAAGGACTTCTAACTGAAGTCCTTGTTTTTATTGATTGTTGAATTGTTTTAAGAGCGTAGAAACGAGTTAACCAAGGCTCGTGAAGCGTTTTAGATGAGATAAACCTTGTTGGTTATCGAAGTTAAAACGCAAAACAGTAACGCAGGATAACGAAGTTTATACGCTTTTATTTTAAGAGCGTAGAAACGAGTTGTAGTAGGCTCGCTTTGATTTACAGACGAGATAGACCTTTTGGTCATCGAGATTGTAAAGCAAAAGCAGTAAACGACCTACAACGAAGTTTATACGCTTTTAAAAATTATTTCTTTTTGAACCAGCCCTTTACCTTGTCAACTGCTTTGCCTACTACTTGTTCAATTTTATCGTCAATATCGCGGGGGTTTTTGATATTTGCTTGTGCTCGTTATCTATTGCCCTTAGCGACAAATTGCCCGTTTAATATTAGGCTGTTATCACGATACTGTTATCCATATATTTTTCCGCCGTAGCGGTTGTATTCAATTTTAATTTTTTTAAGTTTTTCCCCTATCATTCTTATGTTATATAAACACCTTTACCGTCAAATCTTGCCATTGATTTGGTCTAAGCATACCGTCTTTTTCCTTTCTATAAGACCTTGCCGATTTATAATCAATCGTAAATTCCCATACCAACTTTTTCATATCGTTTGGCACGTCAATTAAGTCAAAGTTCATATACCAATTAAAGCACGTTTCCGTTACGGGAACAATGGTATGAACGAACTGTTTAATCACTTCTCTATCTACGTAGTGTTCGGTAAAATCCATCTTTGATAATAGGAAATCTTCTACCTTTTTAGCAGGATCTTCTTCCCCGTCTTCGTTTGGAACCATACCCGCGTCAAGAATACGCCTTTTGTTTATAAGTTCGATTTTCTCTTGCTCAATTTCCTTTTTGAGTTCTAAGTAAGATTCTTTCGGGATTTCGTCTTCCAAGCGCATACGAGTTAAGCGTTTTAGTTTTTCGTCTAACTTTGCTATCTCTTTATCAACCGTTGCCTTAATTTCCGCCGCTTTTTGATATTCTTGAAACACACCGATTTGATATAAAGACGACACGTTATTTAGAATATCTTTCTTGTTACCCCATAACCCTGCAAAAATATGCCTTGCCATCATTTCTAATTTCCAATCGCATATTTCTCTAAGATTACAACTTTTTGAATCGTCAATCCCTGCTTCAATTCTAATATCCTTAGAACCATAGTTAAGTTGGTTATAGCATTTATATCCATAGATGACTTCGCCGTTTTTATTTTTGCGCCATTTGTTTTTGCGCATTTTATAACCGCATCTACATTTTAATTTCTTCGTCCAAACGTCGCTACTTTCGTGAATGCCCGTTTTGTGAAGAACTTCCCCGTTTTCCGTACGGAATTTACTATATCTTGTACGTTGCTCTCTTATTTGCTTGCATCTATCCCATTGCTCTTCGGATATAATCGGCTCAAAATCGCCTTTTACGTAAAGATAGGTATCTTCGTCACGGTTTATAATAATTTTTTGGTCAAGGAAATTATTTCTTCGTGATTTTAAGTACGCAGGATAGCCTTTATAGGTTGAGTTATGTAGTACTCGTGATACTTTCGCGTTCTCCCATCTAACTAACCCCGAACTATCTTTTCTTTTACGTCGTATCATCTCGTCACGAATTTGAGATATTCCTTTGCCCGCCGAATACATATCGTAAATCATACGCACCGTTTCGGCTTGTTCTTCGTTGATTACGTAAGTTCCTTTTGCCTTGTCTCTATCATAACCAAGAATATTGCCACTTCCATACAAAACGCCCTTGTCTCTACTGATTTTTTGCCCCGCGCGCACACGCTCGGAAATTTTTCTACTTTCTTCTTGCGCAAGCGTTGCCATAATCGTAAGCCTTAGTTCGCCGTCTCCGTCCATCGTCCAAATATTGTCTTCTACGAAATAGACTTCAATACCGTACTCTTTCAACTCTCTCGTAACCACAAGCGTATCAACCGTGTTTCTTGCAAATCTACACACTTCTCTCGTTACGATTAAATCGAACTTCTTTTGTTTAGCGTCTTGTATCATCCTTAAAAATGCAGGTCGCTTTTTCGCTTGCGTTCCCGTAATCCCTTCGTCGATATATTTCTTAATAACATACCAATTCGGGTTTCTATCCGCCACGTCGTCGTACCATTGCATTTGATTTTCTAACGCCGAAAGTTGCGCTTCGTGTTCCGTGCTTACTCGTCCGTAGAAAACCACTCTTCTTTGCCTTGCCCTGTTAAAATTAACGTTAGTGGGCATTACCATTCCGTTTTCAATCAAGTTAAATCGCCTCCTTTGAATAATTTATTTTGCTTTACTACACTTTCCCCAAACTGAGTACGCTTCTTTTCAATTTTAGCGTATTCTCGCTCGTCAATCATTTCGTTATCACGCATAATCTCTAACATCTTAAACGCGATAATCTTATTTAACACCTCCATATTTATTTTTGACTTGTCGATTTTCTCCACGTTTTGGGCTTTGTAGCAACCTTGATTTTCCACTTCATTATTTAATTTTTCTTCTCTTAAATTTAATTCCTTATAATTCAATTCTCCTTAATTTTTATTTTATAGGG
>JAGANI010000011.1 GCA_017624285.1 Clostridia bacterium | reverse complement strand
TTGATGCTTATGATTTATTCGTATTCGATAGATTTAAGAATATTGTTTAAAAAATTCTATTGTCCAATTTGTGGGCAAAAATTAAAAGTAGTAAAAAAAGCGAATAAACTTTCATCAGAACAAAAAAACCTTTATTATAAAAAACTATTTCCTATGGCAGTTCCAATTGATTTAGATGTTGCTAAGGTTGAACAAATCTTTAAATGTCATAAATGTAATTATTATAATACGACTGATAATCAAATAATTATCCGTAAAAAACAAAGAAAACTACGTCGTCGCATTTTATCTAAAAACGAACTGCAACTACTCCCCTTAATTGAAGATACAGACCCCAATTTAGCAAAAGAATTATACAATAAATAATATCTTAAAAAACCACTTTGCTGGGTAACACCAGTAAAGTGGTTTTTGCATAATCCCCCTACCCTATTGACAAAGTATTGTTTTTTATAGTAAAATATAAATTGACAATATTGCTGGGTTTAAGTATAACGGCAATAACTATTACTACCGTAAAGATATTTTAGGCAACGTTATTGCCTTACTTGACGGTAACGGCACTTTAGTTGCCACTTACGTATACGACGCTTGGGGTAACCACTACGCTTACGATAGCGATAACTATATTATTTACGACCAAACCAACGTCGCGCACGTTAACCCGTTTAGATACCGTAGTTACTATTTTGATGAGGAGTTTGATTTATACTACCTTATCTCTAGATACTACTCCCCTAACTTAGGTAGGTTTATTAGCCCTGACACGCTAGAATATCTAGACCCGTCTACGCCAAATGGCTTAAATCTTTATACCTACTGTGGCAATAACCCAATAATGTACACCGACCCTAGTGGCAACTTTGCTATTAGCGCTTTAATCATAGGGGCAATTGTTGGTGCTGTCATAGGCTTTGCAGCCACGACCTATTCTGACTACAAAGATGATGGACAAGTATTTAACGGTAGCGTAAAATGGTATGAGTATATCGGTAGTACTGCTACTGGCGCAATTTTAGGTGCTGGTGTTGGCGGAATTATTAGTGCTGGAGGTGCAGTTTTAACTAGTGCACTCGTCTCAACCGGAAACAAATTTATTTCTGATTTATTTGCATATACTTTAACAGGTGCATCATTTGGCACTTGGGAAGATTATGCAGTGGCATTTATATCTGGTGGATTGACTAAAGGTCTTGGTATGAAAGGAATTGTAAAAGCCGCATATGATGTTATTTTAAGACCAGCTATTAATCAAGCTGTCAAGATTGGAACAAATAGGACTGAAACATTTAATGTTGAGAAATATGCTTATGATGTGGCTACAAGAGGTTTAACTACGATTGCTCCATCTCCTTGGAAGGCATTCTATAGAGGTGGTTTTAGAAGTATGTGGGATCTTTATAAGCGGGGTTATTTTGCATAATTTATTTAAAAGAGTGATTCAATGAAAAAAACATCTATTCGTCAATTATATTGGTTTACAATGATATGTCATATATTTGCGCTAATATGTGGGATTGTTGCCGGTGTTATAATGGCTGTAAATTATAACAGTTTTATTGAAAGTATTGAAAATGTATTAGTCATAATCTTTTTAATTGGTGTTGCTGGATTGTTCGTTGTTTTGATCGTATTCTCAATAAAAGTAATTATTACTTTATTAAAGGACTTAAAATCATTACAAAATAAGGATTATATTTCTATTATTGGTAAAGTATTAAAATTTAAAAAAAATAGAGAACCAGAATCGGGCGTTCAAATTAATGACAAGCCAATAGTATTGATATTAAATACAAGTGAAGAAGTTGAATTAATTATTAACGATAAAATAATGATTGGCGAAACATACAAATTTAATTATTTAAAGAACTGCAAAATTGCAGAAGTAGTTGAAAAATTATAAACAAACAACAAATTGTTTTCACAAACAAAACTAGGCAGGTTTACTTTTAAAGTAGACCTGCCTTTTTATTCTACTACAACGTAAAAATTATAACCCTATTGACAAAACAATATTTTTTAGTGTAAAATATAAATAGTAACCGCTGATTTTTTTAATAACCAACGCTAATGGCGACGTTTTTGTGGCTGTCGTTAAAAAAAATAAATCTTTAAAGATTTTATTATACGGCAACGGCAATTCTTCTTTGCAAGAGCAGTCTCGTGTATCTTACGATAAAGACGGCAACCCTGCTTATATGGCAGATAGCGTTACCGGTTTTACGGAAACTTTTACCTACAATTCTTTAGGTATGATTACCCAAAGATATTTATACAATAGCGCGTTAAGTGAAGCTTTTTGCGAAGATTTCATTTACGACGATTTTGGCAAAGTAATAAACTATACTTGCAATAAAATAGTTGACGGTTATAATGAACTTGTTTCACAATACACCTATACTTATTTAGATAACGCCGCGCGTGATTTAGATTGCGTTAACGTTACTAACTTTGCAAACTTTAAGTTAAAGACTGACGTTTTTGGTAGATATACTGGTAAAGAGATTAAAAATAGCAACAATACTACTATTGAAGATTGCACTATATCTTATTTAGAAGTAAACGGTACTTTAACCAACTTACCTGCTTCTATTACCTATACCAACCCAAATACAAACCAATCTACTACGCTTGCGTATACTTACGACGCTCGTGGTAATATTATTGAAGTGCGTGAAGACGGCACTTTAATAGAGCAGTATTTTTACGACACGTTAAACCGTTTATCTAGAGAGATTAATACCAAACTTAATAGAGACAAAACCTATACTTATGATATTAACGGCAACTTATTAAATAACGGTAATTACGCTAACGACAAACTTACCGAAACCAGCTCTCACTTTGGCGTATCTTACGACCAAATGGGCAATATAACCTATCTTAGTGGGGAAGAACTTTTTTGGTCTAAAAACAAATTTGCTGGTACGTACAACTCTTACTATGATATTCACTATGACGGCTTAGGTAGACGTCACGACAAAACCCACAATAGATCTGGCGATGCTATTAAGTTTATCTACGATAGCCAAAATAGGTTGTTACAATCTACTAACGGCTTAACTTTTATCTACGACTTTACTGGCGTTGCTGGGTTTAAGTATAACGGCAACAATTATTACTACCGTAAAGATATTTTAGGCAACGTTATTGCCTTGCTTGACGGTAACGGTACTTTAGTTGCCACTTACGTATACGATGCTTGGGGTATTACACGTGTTTTAGATAACAACGGCAATGTAATTACCGACCAAACACATATTGGTCAAATAAACCCGTTTAGATACCGTGGTTATTTTTACGATAAAGAAACAGGCTTTTATTTTTGCGAATCTAGATATTATAGTCCTAATTTATGTCGATGGATTTCACCAGATTCAAAAGATTACCTTAAGCCAGATTCTATCAACGGCTTAAATCTTTATACCTACTGTGGTAATAACCCTATAATGTACACCGACCCTAGTGGCAACTTTGCTATTAGCACTTTAATCATAGGGGCAATTGTTGGGATTGTAATAGGTGCAGTTTCTAGTACAATCTCACAAGGATTAAATAAAGGTTGGGACAATATTAATGGTTGGCAAGTATTGTTAGATGCAACAATCGGTGGAATAAGTGGAGCCTTAGGAGCATCAGGCGTTGGCCTAGCCACCTCAGCTATCGTTGGCGGTATCTTGGGTGCAGCTGGAAGTGTCGGCGGAGACTTAATCGCCTCTGGTGGCAATTGGAACGAAGTAAATGTTGGTAAAGCGATTTGTATGGGGGTAATAGGAGCTGCATTAGGTGCTTGGACAGGCGCAGGCACACAAAATACCAAGGTTATGATAAACACTATAAATGCCGGAAAATCTTGGGGTAGTAAAGCGTTTTTAACATCTGCCAAAGAAGCTTCTTTAAGGCCAAATAGTGGATTAACCTTACAAACAATGTACATTAACATGTCAAAAGCCATAAGAAAATATACTATTCAAGGAATAAGTAAGGTTTCTTTATCAATTTTTGGTTCTACTATGTTTGGAAATATATAGTACGGTAGTTAAATATGGAATATTTTTGTTTAACTTTTCAAATATTATTTATATTCGGAACTCTTTTTTTACCGACAAGAGATACTTATTTAAGTTATTCAAACAAACTACATAAAAAATATTTAATCCTGTCAACAGTTGTTCAAATGGTTTGTTTTATAGTTAATATAATCAACTTGTTTGTACAAAAAAAGATGATAATTTATTTTTTCGCTTTACAAATAATTTTGGCGGGATTAATTAAGCTATATTTCTCTTTAAAATCTAAAAGAAAAGTATTAAAGGAATTAGAAAATAGAATAGTTGACAAAAAAATAATGGATCTATCTTCTAAAGAAATAAGAAATATTTTAATAAAGGAATACGACCAATTATATTTTATTGAAGATATAGAAAAGTGTTTATCAAAAATAAACAACTCAAAATAAAAGGTGTGGTTACTATGTGGTAACCACACCTTTTTCTTTACCCTATTGACAAAACAATATTTTTTAGTGTAAAATATAAATAGTAACCGCTGATTATTTTAATAACCAACGCTAATGGCGACGTTTTTGTGGCTGTCGTTAAAAAAGATAAACCCTTAATGAAAACGACTAAATTTGAACAGTTTTACAACTAAAAAAACAAATAAGCCTACGCTACGTAGGCTTATTTTTTTGTATAAATATTTAAAACGGTGGTATACGTATACCCTTAAAACGGTAACATAAGCTTTTTTACGTCAATGCCTTCATGCTCTAAAAGGAGCATTCTGCTTTCTAAATCGCTTGAATACGCCGACACCCTGCCGTTATCGCCAATGACGCGATGGCAAGGTATTATTATTGAAATTTGGTTATGCCCCACTGCGCCGCCAACTGCTTGGGCTGAAGTGGGCTTATCCCCTAACTTTTTAGATACCTCTGTAACTAAATCGCGGTAAGTTATAGTTTTGCCAAACGGTATACCTTTTAAGATATCCCAAACGGTATTTTTAAAATCCGTACCCTTAGGTAAAAGTTTAAGCCCTGTAATATCTGGGTTTTTGCCGTTAAAATAGTTATCTAACCAAAGCTTAGTTTCTTTAAAGACGAGAAGATCGTCGTTTAAGGAAAGAACTTCGGTAATGCCTTCGGCAAAATATTTATGTTCTTCCGTCCAAAGCCCTATTAAGTTAATGCCGTCGCTTGCAAGTGTAAGTAGACCTATGGGCGATGCGTAATAAGTTTTATAAAACATAACCAGCCAACAAAATTTTTTCTTTATTGTAACATAGCAATAAGGTTTAGTCAATATTTTTTTATTTTTTACCGTTTAATTGCACCCCGTTGGGCGTCGTTTGCATAAAAAATAAAAGTGGGCGCTAAATACGCGCCCACTAATTTTAGTTTACTTTAAAATATCGTCTACGATGCATCTACCGATTTCTTGACCGATTGAATACATATCTTCCATATTCCAGTGCCAGGAGTCCGTACCAACGGCAACGTTAGTGCCGTTTACGTTTTTATTGATATCGTACTTAGACGACGGCATGATATAGGTGTTAGAAATTTCTTCATCAAGAGTATTTTGCATATTGATAAAGGTTTGGTTAGACGATACCCGATTGGTTGCGTTGCCTGAGGTTAAGGAAATTTCACCAACCAAGAAAGGCATAGTAGATAAATCTTCACCAACGATAGTGCCGATATCACGACGAACGTCTGAAACAAAGTACTTAATAGCCCTTAAGTAATTAGCTTCTTGACCGACGTCGGATTCACCCTGCATCCAGTAGAAACCTTTGATATTAATTTGAGTAAAGCCCATAGCCTTTAACTCGTTAACACGGATGGTGATTTGCTCTAAAAGCCTACGATATAAGCCACCCGTCTTGCCCGTGTGCTGGATGCCTAAATAATCTGCATACGAGGGGGATACCCAGTTGCCATCACAGTTATTTTCGCCACCGACGTTGTTAAGGAGCGACGTACCACCGTGCGCCATCTTTATGATACCTGCAATCTTGCCTGAAGTCGGGTTATAATACTCTGAAAGCACTTTTGCCATACCGACTTCTGCACCCATGTGTGAAGTGCTTCTGCCCTGACCTACCCTAGCTAAATCCCAATCGAATTCGTTAACGCCAACAGCGGTGTTGTTGTTAGTAGAATATTGCGCCCTACCGGAATACCACACGTGTGAGTAACCGTAGATTGCGTTTGAAGTCTTATCAGCCATAGCGGAAGAGTTAAACGAAGTATAACCCGAACCGTTTGATTGACCTGAGATTATATAGATATCAATGGACTTTTCACCAGAAGGCGCTAAATCCTTTAACGCATTTAATAAATTAGCGTTATCTGAATAATTAAACTTGCTTACCGTTACGCTTGCGGGTATGCCGTATACGCCTACGCCCGAATCACCACTAACCGATGCTATCGTACGGCTGGTGATATAAGTATCGTTTACGTAGAAGTAATAATTAGTGCCATCACGTAAAACGCCAAGTTTAACGGAAGTAGCGTCGTAAGTTGCAACGTGGTCTTTCCAGTTAGCGATATAAACGGCTTTTGTTGCCGACCAGGTAGAAGTGTTTAATAACACGATAACGTCGCCGTAAATTGTTGCGCCAAGTTTAACGTCGCTAGAATCAGATAAACTGTTAGGACCGTGCGCGAACATTAAACCACCAAACCCGGATTTATATGCGTATGAAGTATTAGTACTATCAAAATAGCCTTCTACGTAATACTTATTACCTACGAAATCTTTTTGGAACACGTAGGTGTGTGAAGTAGTTTTAACGGTATCACGTTGACCGTCTACAAGCGACCAGTTAGCGCCACTAGTAGCGGTTTCCGAAGCGTTGTTGTAGCTTTTAAACGTCGTACCACCAAGAGTAATTGAACCGCCTAAATATGCATTAGAAATATACGCGTCAAAAACAGTATCACCATTAGCGTCTACCGCGCAAACGTCTTTATATACGTTAGATTTATACGTTACGTAAGCAGTATAAATACCAGACTCTACGTCAATAGTAGTGGTTGTATCTGTTAAGGTGAAAGACGTTTCTTCACCACTAGATAAGGAAACGAGTTTAACGCTTACTTCTTGCGGGTCAAAATCAAAATCCCTTAAAGCGTAAGACTGACCACCAACGTTGATAGCGTAAGGCTTTGCAGATACTGTTAAAGTAGTTGTCGTTACGTCTTGGAAGGTTACGGTTACAGAATAATCTTTACCAATAACGGGGGTAAAATAAATTTTGCCGTTTTTAAAGATATAATCGGTTTCAACACCATTTGCTTTTACAGAGTAACCCGTTACCGTTTTACCTGCGGGGGTTTTAAAGGAAACTTCAACTTCTACACCAGCGCAAGCACCAGAAGTACCTACTTCTAAACCGTTTTGCTTAACGCTGATATCAGATGCGGAGTAATTAATTGCAACACCACCGACGATGTCTTTTTCCATCATAGCGAGAACGCCTTCGTCCGTGATATAACGGATGTTATCAGACTTAGTAACGTAGTCGCCAGAGTTTACTGGATTAGTTAAGATAAGACCAAAACCACCTTTATTATAGTTGGTGCAAACGTGGCTACCTAAATAATCGCCGTCGATAAATATATAATAGTTATTACCGCGTCTTAAAACTGCCAACTTATGGTTGTTTACGCTATACTTTGTAGGATCGGGTGAAATAAACGCGTTTACGCTACCACCACCGTAACCACCCATATCTTGATAGTAAACCTTATTACCACCAGAGAAAGAGAAAGCAATTTTACTTCTTAAAACGTCGGCAGCGCCCTGTAACGCTAAGGAAGATTCTCCTGAAATATTGCCGTATTCACAAGCGCCCAAGATACCTACCATAGAGCCTACCCTATTTGCTGGGAAGGTTACGTCAGCTTCGATATACATGCTAGTTACTAAACTGCCGTCGCCTGCAAAGACGTATGTGTGCGAAGTCATGATAACGCTATCTTTATTTACACTTGCGTTACTACCAAAAGAAGGATATTTATAAGTGGAATCACCCGAGCCAGTACCCATGTAACCGTTAAGTTGAACGATTGCTGGGCAAATTAACTCTAAATTATCGTTAGCGGTTACGTTGATAGAACCCGTTTCGGTGGTTATAGCGTATTCCGCCGTGAGTGAATAAGTATAGTTACCCTTAGGAAGTTTAGCATCTACTACGCCGTCTGCGCCGATAGTAATACCTTCAACAACGTTGTTATCGCTATCTTTAACGACAAATTGATATTTAGATGCCATGGCTTCGTTAAACACGAAAAGCGGGTACGTTTTGCCGTTTGTAGTAATAGTGGACGGTGTTAAGTTAAATACGATAGAATATTTTTTAACCGTGGGTGTGAAAACCGCAACAAGCTCGATATCTTTATTTACTTTGCTAGAAGTAAAATCCCACTTGGTTTCAGTATCTTTGATAAACCAGCCTTCAAATATATAAGAAGTTTCGCCTTCGTCTTCACGGGCGGGGGTTTTAGGTTCTTCTATATAAGAGCCGTATGCAAAATCACCTAAATCTTGACCACCAACCGTTACGTTATAGTAACGTGTTGCTTTATCAAACTTAGCTTCTAATACTGTAACGCCGGTAACTACGTCGTTATCGAAATCCCACTTAGTATCCGTACCCTTTACGTACCAACCGTCAAAGGTGTAAACGGTGCTTGCGTTGGGGGCTTTTATGGGGTCTGCAGGCTTGTCTAATTTAGAGCCGTATGCAATTTCCGTAGTGGGGGCATCGCCAATTTTTACGTTGTACTTGCGCGCGCTTGTTATAAACCTTGCTTCTAAAACCACGTCGCTAGAAACGGTGTCAGACGCAAAATCCCACTTAGTATCCGTACCTACGATATACCAACCGTCGAAAGTATAAACTTCACTTACGGTAGCGCTTTTAGTAGGTGTGGTAGGTTCGCTTAATTTAGTGCCGATATCTACCGTTTGCACTACGCCGTCGATGGTAACTGATGCCGTAGTAGGACCGTCGTTACCATTACAAGCAAAAAGCGTAAACGAAGAAACTAAACACAATACTAAAACTAATAAAATTTTAAACTTCTTCATAAACTCTCCTTTACTAATAAAAAAATTAGTGAGTTTTATAATTATATTATAAATATAACACAATAATTTAGCGATTGCAATAACAATTTTGTCGTAATTGATATAAACGCCAACTAATTTTATTTTAAAAACCAGGCTATCCGCCGTAAAAAGACTAATAACAAGGGTATTTTTTAAAGTTTTTTGCCTTTTTATTGCTAAACTAACTTTTTTTTGGTACAATACGTGTATGAATATTTCTTGTAAAGAACTCTTAAAGCATAAAAACGTTGCCGTGGCTGTTTCTGGGGGGAAAGATTCGATTGCATTACTACACTATTTATATAGTAACGTAGATGCTTTATCGATTAAAAGCCTAGTTGCAGTTAACGTTGAACACGGTATCCGTGGGGAAGAATCTAAAAAAGACACCCTTTTTGTTAAAGAGTTTTGTGATAAACTTAATATTAAGTGTTACCTTTATAGTGTTGACGCGATATCAAAAAAAGACGAGCTTGGCTTAAGTTTAGAAGAAACCGCGCGCCTACTTAGATACAACTGTTTATACGACTTAAAAAATAAAGGGCTTTGCGACGTTATCTGTACGGCACACCACAAAAGCGATAATACAGAAAGCGTACTTTTTAACATTATGCGTGGCTCATCACTTAAAGGGCTTAGCGGTATACCCGCCGTTAAAGACGGTTTTATTATAAGACCTTTTTTAGGTATAGATAAAGAAGTTATCGATAAATATATAACCAATTTTAAACTGCCCTACGTAACTGACGCAACTAATTTTAGTACAGATTACACACGTAACTATTTAAGGATAGAAATTTTACCTAAGTTAAAGGAAAAATTTAATAGGCTTGACGACGGCATTTATAGATTATCTACCCTTTGCCGTAAGGAAGATGAATATTTAGATAAGTTAGCAAAAAACGAATTGATTTTATCCGACGGCGACTATTTAATTAATATTAACGTTGATGAAGTTTTATTTTTACGCGCAGTAGTATTAGCATTAAACGGTTTGGGCGTTAAAAAAGATTACGAGAAGAAGAACGTAGATGCCGTATATGCCCTAACGGGTGCTAAAAACGGCGATAAATTAGACGTAAAACAAGGCGTTATAGCTATAAAAGAGTATGATTATATCCGCCTTTATAGAAACGATAATTTAGTTAAAAAAGAAGAAACTGATTTTAATTTAGGCACGTTTACGTTTAGTAACGGCGTTTTAACGGTACAAAAAGTTTTAGACGACACCCCGATAAATTATAAATTAAGTAAAGGTGTACACTACGCTGATTTAGACAAACTTTTGGGCGCTAAAATCAGGTTTAAAAATAATGGCGACGTATTTACACCCTGTAATGGAAAAAGCAAAAAGTTAAAAGATTATTTGATAGATAAAAAAATACCACAAATAAAAAGAGAGGGGTTACCACTTATTGCAAATGGAAAAGAAGTCCTTTTTATTGCAGGAATTGAAATTTCAGACAAAATAAAGGTTGACGGAACAACCAAAAATGTGGTAAAGTTATGTTATAGCACAAAGGAGAATTAAAGTTATGTCCATGCACGACGATATCGAGAGAGTTTTAATTACCCAAGAAGAGATTACTGCCAAAGTGAAAGAACTTTGCGCAACCTTAGATAAAGATTACGACGGTAAATTTCCGTTAGTACTTTGTATTTTAAAAGGTAGCATACCCTTTTTTGCTGATTTAATTAAAAATATGACTATCCCGCTTGAAATTGAAACGATAGCGGTTTCTAGTTATCGTAACGGCACGGTAAGTGGTGAAATTAAACTTAAAAAAGATATCGATAAATCTGTTGAAGGCAGGCATATACTTATAATTGAAGATATAATAGACTCCGGCAACACGTTATACTATCTTAAAAAGATGCTTTTAGCAAGAAAGCCTGCATCCGTTAAGATTTGTACCTTGTTAGATAAGATTGAACGTCGTGAAGCAGATATCTCTGTTGACTATAAGGCGTTTGATATACCCGACTACTTTGTAGTAGGCTACGGGCTAGATTATGCTGAAAAATACCGTAACCTTCCATACGTTGGCACCTTAAGCCCCAAAGTATACTTAAAATAATAAAATAAAAGCCCCCGTCTGGGGGCATTTTTGTTTTTAAATAATAATTATAAAGTTAATCCACCACGACCGAAACGGTTTTTATACCGTAGCGCTTAAATAAACTTATATGTGTTTGTGTTATGACTTCCCCACAGATTACGATAGGTACTGCGGGTGGACAAGATACCGTAACGGATGCGCAAATTTTACCTAATGATTCGTCTACGTTAACAACTATCTGCTTTGAAAATACGGCGTCTTTGACGGAAAGTTTACGTTCGCCAACGGTTAAATTAACGGGTGTATCTTTAATTTGGGTTTTTGGCTTTATGGTGGATAGCGCTAACTTTAACCTTAAAAAGTCTAGCCCACCGTTAAAAGGCGAAACCATAAACACGGCGTAGTCGCAATCAATAAACTCTGCTTCTATATTAAATTTACGTAAAAGGTCGCAAAAATCCGTATACGTATAGCCGTTTTTTGCAACGGCAACGGAAAGTTTTAAAGGCTCGTCATCAATAAAAGAGACGCCGTTTTTTGCTAAGACGGTTTTTATCGCGTTTAATTTAGCGATGGTTTTATTTATCTTTTTAGTAAAGTTTTTACTTAATATTAAGTTAGCCCTATCTAAAGATTGTAGTATTAAATACGACGGACTTGTAGATGCAAAAGTGGGCAAAAGCCTTTTTACGGCTTCTAAATACTTAGCGCCGTTTTTAGCAATATGCAAATATCCCCCACCCGTTAGCACGGGTAACGTTTTATGGGCGGAATCTACACACATCGTTGCGCCTAAAGAAATCGGGTGCATTGACGGTGTTAAAAATTTTAAGTAAGCACCGTGCGCGTTATCTATAAGTAATGGGATATTAAACGATTTGCAAACTTCGCTAAGTCCTTTAATATCAAGGGTATTGCCGAGATAATCTGGCGACGTTAAATACACCGCAGTAGGCAAACGGGGTGCGTTTTTAAGGTTGTTTTGTAAAACATCAGGGGTGATAGCGCACTCAGTTAAATGCCCTGACGATTTAGGATAAAGCCAACTAACTTCTACGTTTAGTAAAGCACAAGCATATATAAACGCTTTATGTGAGTTACGCCCTGCTAAAATTAAAGGCTCTGCTGCGCCGTCGCAAACAGCGCCAACCATAGCCTTAATTGATAAGGACGAACCTTCGGTAGAGTAAAAAGTAGCGAAACTTTCAAATAACTTAGTAGCGTTTTGACGGCTTGCCTCTATAATGCCGTCGCTATTATATAATACGTCTGCCCCATTAATTTCGGTTACGTCGTACTTATAAAAACCACCCTTACCTTTATGCCCCGGCATATGAAAGCGGGAATAGCCTTTTTTTATGTAATTTTTTACAAAATCGCAAATAGGTGTATCCATAACCCCTCCCGCTAAAATTAAAAGCGTAAAAAGATAAATTACTCTTCATCTAAAGTGGCAACTTGCATCATAACGGCGCACTCTATACGTTTTTTGAAAAGCTCGCAACCGTATTCGTACACGCCTGAAATTTTACCCGTTGCGTGGTATGCGTTGGCAGCGCAACCACCCGAGCAGTATAATTTTGCCCAGCAGTTTTTGCAATCTTCCCTAGCGTAAGCGTTGCAATATCTAAATTCATCCTGAACGGCTTTGTTTTTTACACCATCCCAAATGTTACCTAAACTGTACTTTTCGTCCCCAACGAACTGATGGCAGGGGTAAAGTTCACCCCAAGGGGTAACTGCCATGTATTCCGTACCCGAGCCACAACCCGTAATGCGCTTATAAATGCACGGGCCGTTTTTAAGGTCTAATATATAGTGATAGAAGGTAAAAGGTCTGCCTTCTTTTTTGCGCTTTATCATTTCTTTAGCTAAAATTTCGTACTGCTCTTTAACGATAGGTAAATCGTCTTCAGTTAAAGCGTATTTATCACCAGGTGGGCATACGACAGGTTCCATAGAAAGTTCGGTAAAGCCTAAATCTGCCATATGGAAGATATCGTTGGTAAAATCGGTATTAGCGTGGGTAAACGTACCACGCATGTAATAATCTTTACCACCACGTTTGTCTACTAAGCGCTTAAATTTAGGTAAAATTTTATCATAGCTACCTTTACCAGCGTAATCCACACGGAAACGGTCGTGTACTTCCCTTCTGCCATCGAGTGATAAAACAACGTTGCTCATCTCTTTATTACAAAAATCGATAACGTCGTCGTCGATAAGCATACCATTAGTGGTTAAAGTAAAGCGGAAGTTTTTGTTATGCTGTTTTTCGATACTTCTAGCGTAGGCAACTAATTGTTTAACGACGTCGAAGTTCATTAAAGGCTCGCCACCGAAAAAGTCGACTTCTAAATTGCGACGCGTGCCGGAATTTTCGATTAAAAAATCAAAAGCGCGCTTACCGACTTCAAAGGTCATTAAAGCCCTTTCGCCCTGATATTTACCTTGGCTAGCAAAACAATATTCACAATTTAAGTTGCAAGTATGCGCGATATGTAAGCAAAGCGCCTTTATTACGTTTGAATTATTTTTATAATCTCTTGCCAAACCCTCATAAGCGTCGGTAGAAAATAACTTGCCGTCTTCTTTAAGCGCTTTAATATCTTCAATACACTCTAAAATATCTTCTTTATTAACTGTTGTATCAAAAGAATATTTATCTAAAATTTTAGTAACGATTTCGTCCGAAGTAAAGTCGTTAAACATTTTTATAATATCGTAAGCGACATCGTCAACAGAGTGTACCGAACCACTACAAGTATCAAGCACGATATTATAACCGTTTAATTTATATTGATGTACCATTTTTGTTTACCCACTATCTACGGCATAACACCGTAAATTAATATTATAATTTTTAAAAAAAGCAAATTAAAACGCCGTCCGTAATAGACGGCGTTTAAGATTCAGAAATTACTTGTTCTGATTTTCGCACTTCTGGTTAGCAACGCCACAAGATGTTTTGCAAGCAGATTGACAAGAAGTTTGACATTCACCACAGCCACCGTTTTTTACGGTTTTGGTGATATTCTTCGTTTCGATAGTCTTAATCCTCTTCATAAAAATATCCTCCTACAATAACGCTTTTTATAAGCGTAAAGGTTTTTCTTGTTTTAATCGTATCACAATAAAACGTAAAAGTCAATAGTTTTTTTATTTATATATTATAAATATAATATGCAATATACCACGCTTTTTATGGACAAACGCCGTTTAAAATGTTAAAATAATCCCGTTAAGGAGTTATTATGCAAAACGTTTTAGATGAAAAGATTGTTAATTTAGCAATGAAAGCCGATAAAGCGCTAATACCCGTGTTTGATAAACTTGACGAGGTTTGCGAAGTAAATAGCCGTAAGGTTATTGAAGCCTTTATTAAAAATAGGGTTTCTTCCGGCGATTTTACCGATATCAACGGCTACGGCTACTACGACGGTGGTAGAGATAAGCTTGAAAAGATTTTTGCTGAAGTCTTAGGTGGCGAGGACGCTCTTGTGCGCCCACACATTATGTCTGGGACAAACGCTATCGCTTTAGTGCTTAGCGCGCTTTTACACCACGGTGATACAATGCTTTCGATAAGTGGTTTACCATACGATAGCTTAAGGGGCATAATAGGTTTAACTGGCAACAGCACCCAGTCGCTTATGCGTAACGGCGTTTTGTACGAGCAAATTGATTTAGTTAATAATGACTTTGATTACGATAAAATTGAAGCACGTATTAAAAAAGGCGGGGTAACGGTGGTCGCTATTCAGCGTTCTAGAGGGTACTCCGACCGTAAAAGTTTAACGATTGCTCAGCACGAAAAGGTCATTAAAAAAATTAAAGATATCGACAAAAACGTAATTGTAATGGTTGATAACTGTTATGGTGAACTTGTTGAAACTAAAGAACCTACCGAAGTAGGCGCTGATATAATAGTTGGCTCACTTATGAAAAACTTAGGTGGTGGCATAGCGTCGTCGGGTGGATACGTGGTTGGTAAAACTGAACTTATTGAACAGGTTGCCGAGCGCCTTACCGCACCTGGTATCGGCAAAAGTTTAGGCGCAAACTTTAACCAAAACTTGCAATTTTTTAAGGGACTTTATATGGCGCCTTCTGCGGTGAAAAACGCGTTAAAAACAGCCGTATTTACCGCCTGGATGCTTAAAAATTTAGGTTTTGAAGGCATTGACCCTGCTTTTGACGAGTTTAGAACGGATATCATACAGACGGTTTCGCTTAAAAATGAAGAAAACTTAGTTAAATTTTGCCAAGGTATGCAAAAAGGCTCACCCGTGGACTCTTTTGCAACGGTTGAACCAGGTGAAATGCCAGGCTACCCCCATGACGAAGTTATGGCTGCAGGCACGTTTACACAAGGCTCTACAATAGAACTATCTTGCGACGCACCCGTTACCGAACCTTACACCGCTTATATGCAGGGTGGTTTAACGTACGAATACGGCAAGTACGGCGTATTAGTAGCGCTATCCGAAATGGTAAAAGGCAAATAATTATTTGTTTAAGGTGGTATGTAACGATAGCGTTTTACGATAAGATTGAAGTGTTACGCCTAATAATAAATAAAAGGCTATGGAGTTAATCGTATTGATTAGCGTAGCGGTTTGGGTGTAAAAATGCAAAAGAAATGCGTAAACACGCTAAGGCACATACCCAAGGTGGTATGTAACGATAGCGTTTTACGACAAGATTGAAGCAGTTTTACCCCAAAAATAAATTAAGATTAACGTAATAGACTAATAAATATCCACCAGCCTAGCTGGTGGTTTTTCATTTTCGGGCAATTAGCCCTAAACTATTCTGGCTTACGCACAAGTGCGTATTTAAACGACCTGCCAGTCCTGCACCTTTTACTTACTACCCGTAAACGGGTCTTTGG
>JAGANI010000068.1 GCA_017624285.1 Clostridia bacterium | reverse complement strand
TGCTAAAGAAGGCGCAGACGCTAAATCAGTATTATACTTTGGTGATACTTCTATCGGCGCTTGGGCTACCGGCGTTAAGATTAACAATCTTAAGATTGACGGTACTGCAAGATTTGGTATCGCATTAATGGGTGGTACTTCTTCCGTACTTAACAACGTAGACGTTATTGGTGATTACTACTACGGTATCAACCTTTACGGTACACACGGCGCTACGTTAAACGGTTGTGAAATCGACTCTATGTTCACAAACGGTAGCGACGATTATAAACTTGATTTAATCAACGGCACGTTAGTTAAAGTACTTTACGCTAACGAATCTCAAATTGCCGAAGAAAACGCTAAGATCTTCGTAGACGATGCATCTTACGTACAAAAATTATACTACTGGGGTGCTTCCTCTAAGGTAGTTGACGAATCTGCTATCGCAAGAGACAGAATCGGCGAACTTATCGCACTTGACGGTCCTGTAGTAGCAACACTTAACAATCATCAATACACCAAGCTTGAAACCGCACTTGCTGACGCTTCAATCACCGACGGTGTATTAACATTATTAGCTGATGCTAACTTAGTAGACGCGTTCAAGGTAAACAGCACCTTAACAATCGACCTCAACGGTTACACAATGACCTTACCCGCAACTGCTAACTACGCTATCGTAGTTAACGGCGATCTCACCATCAATGGTGAAGGTAACGTTGTTGTAAACGGCATCTACGGTATTGGTCTTTCTACCTCTTGCGTAGGTGGTCTTACCATTAACGGTGGTAACTATACACAAACTGCTGGTGATTACTTAATCGGCGCATTTGGTGGTAAGGTTACTATTAACGATGGTACGTTCTATGCTGATTACTGTGTAGTTAACAGCTTTGCTGGTTACGGTGCTACCGTAGAAGTAAAGGATGGTAAATTTGCAGTAAATCTCAATAACGCAGACGACAGCTTTGCAATCTTCCACGGTGATGACGTTAACGTATCTGGTGGTATCTTTAACGAATACATCCCTGAAGATCATTGGGCATACGGCTATATCGTTATCGAAGATGGTCACGGCGCTACTAGCGATTACCCCTATGGTGTAATTACTGTTGCTGAATACGCTGATATGGGCTACGATATCTTAATCGAAGCTGTAGAAGCACACAAGGCAACCGAACTTTACAATCAAGCTGGCTTAAACGGCTTTGACGAAATGCTCTCATTAGCACGTGCAGAACTCGACGTTGCTGAATATAAGGGCGACGTAGATAGACTCGTTAAGATCTATTTAAGTGAATTCACTTACGTACTTAACGCTAGAGAACAAGAAACTGCTGTTAATAACGCAATCTTAGAAGTTAGACAATACGCTTCAATTTCTGGCGTAGCTTATAAACCTGAATTTGTTGCTGGTGTAGAAGAAGCTTATACAGAACTTGGTTTCTTAACCATCATCTCTGACGCTATGGATAAGATTGACCAGTTAGCAACTGATTTCGAAGCGTTAAAACTCGCTAAGATCGAAGCTCTTAAAGGTCCTAATGGTGAAGACGCTATCCACGTAACAACCGCTATGGTAGCAAGTATTTACGCTTCTACCAACTTAGCAGAACTTAACAAGGCTTACGAAGTTGCTGTAGTTGAAATTGCTGAAATTAAAGCGTTCAAACAAGCACTCGTAGATCTTAAGACCGTTGCTGATGATAATGCAGCTGCTCTTGAAGCAATCAAGGGTTCACTTAACAACATCGACGGCGCAATCGGTGCTGATTACACTGATTTACTCAACAAGATCAACCAAGCTATCGCAGACATCGCTGACGTTAAGACTGTTGTAGACGAAACCAATGGCAAGACTGCAACTTCTGACGAACTCTCTAACGTATACGATGATCTCTCTAACGAACTTAAAACTACTGAAGATGACATCATCAAAGCTATCGGTGTTGAAGTTGCTAAGGCTATTACCGAAATCAACAAGACTAACGATACTCTTAATAACGTTTTAGTACCTGCAATTACTGTTATCGGTAAAGAAACTGATGCTATCGTCGCAGCTATTAAAGAATTACGTGAAATTGACTTAGTTGAACTTGAAAAGGCACTCACTGGTGAAATTGACGACGTTCAAAAAGTTGTTAATACTATCAGCGACAGAGTTGCTACAAATGGTGGTTTATATACTGAAATCTTCAACGCAACTAAGGGTCTTATCGATGGTCTTACCGCTAAGTGCGATACAGCATTTGATCAAATCTTAGATAAACTTGGCGCTATCGAAACCGCTACCGGCACAAACTTAAGCACCTTAACAGACCTTATCAACGACGCAATCGCTGATATCGCAGACGTTCAAAAGGTAGTTGATGATATCAATACCAATATGGCTACCAGCGCTGACATCGCTACTAAGTATGCTGATTTAACCGGTAAACTTGGTACTATGGAAGGCAACATCGTTAAAGCTATTAAGGATGAAGTTAAACTTGCTATAAACGAAATCAACAAGGCTAACGCAACCCTTAACGAACTCAAGCCGATTATCAATACTATTAGCAATAAGGTTGACGGTGTATCCGATCAAGCTGACGCTATCTTAGACGCTATTGGTAACCTTGGTGCAATCGAACTCGGTAACATCCACAACGATATCGATTCTATCCTCGATGCTGTTAACGGTATTACTGAAAGAATTAAAGAAAACGGTTCACTCGTTAACGAAATCTTAAACGGCGTAGACGGCTTATTAACTGATATCGCTAAGAACGCTGAAACCGCTGCAACGCAAGCGAAGTTAGCTGCTAAGAAGGCTGACTTAGCTGCTAAGAACGCTGAAACTGCTGCAAACAACTCCGCTGCTGCTAAACTTGCTGCTGAACAAGCAAAAGCTGCTGCTGATGCTGCTAGCGACGCTGCAAACGAAGCTACGGATGCTGCAATCGAAGCTAAGAACGCTGCAATCAGTGCTGAAAACGCTATCAAGGGCTTAGAAAATGCAACTATGAATACCGAAGCTGCTGCTAAGGCTGCTGAAGCTGCTGCTAAGGCTGCTGAAGCCGCTGCTATGGCTGCTGAGGCTGCTGCAAAAGCTGCTGCTGAAAAGACTCAGACTGCTGAAGTTAAGGAATACGCTGCATTTACTACTGCTGAACTCGAAGTTTGGATTAAAGCTTACGTAGAAGAACTCGTTAAAGAATTCGAAGCAAACGATAACGGCTTAAATAACTTACTCACTGCATACGCAGATAATGATTCCTTCAGAAGCGAACTCGAAACTGCTCTTGGTAAAGTATATACCGAAAATAATAAGAGACTTATCCTTGCATACTACGACCAAGCAATTTCACAAATCGCTACTGCAACCACTAAGGCGGAAATCAAGTACATTCTTGAAAGCTTCAAGGCTAACATTGCTTTAGTTGATACTATCGAAGCTGCAACGCCTAAGTACGATACAACGTTAGTTATCTTAACGGTAATCGTTACTGAAACCTTAATGGCGTTAGCAATCGTTATTATTGTATTTGCATCTCGCTTTAAAAAGAAAAAGAAGGCTGCAAAGGAAGATAAATAAGCGATAAAAGTATAATTAATACAAAAAGATTGAGAAGCTGGGTCTTCTTAGACCCCTTCTCGGATCTTTAGTAAGGTTATCTTTTAATTAAGCTAATTATCAAACAGACTTTAACCGTTTGTTTTTAGTAAAAAAATAAGAACTTGGGTATAAAAATCCAAGTTCTTTTTTATTGTTTTGCGTATTATCCGTCGCGTTTTAAGTAGTTTATTTTTTTATACTATTGAATTTTAATTTCAATAATGCTATAATGTTTATAATACTTGATACACTTTTTTTATGCTTTTTAGTGTATTTAATCTTTTTTTAAATGTAAAGATAGCAAAATATTACATACTTTGCTTGTCGTTAGCAAAATAGTCTATTTACAAGTTTATCAAATAAGTATAATATAAATAAAGATTATCATTAATGGGGTTTATTATGGCAAAACTTAAACATATAGTTTTTACAAAACTAAATACGGCAGAGCTTTTATCTGAAGATAACGTAAATTTTGATACTATCCCTGATGATTACGTCGTAGTAAAAAGTCATTTTACCACCGTTAGCGCTGGTACGGAAAGGGCAAATTTAACAGGTTCTGGCAACGTAGGACCAAACGGCGCAAGTGCAACTTTTCCAAAAAAGCTTGGGTATAACTGCGCTGGGGTAGTTGTTAAAATAGGTTCAAAAGTCAAAAAAGTTGCCGTAGGCGATAGGGTAGTAGTGTATTGGAGTACGCACAGCAACTATAATATCGCTCAAGAAGATTTAGTCGTTAAGATAGAGGACGATAATATCTCCTATCAAGAGGCGGCTATCTCGTTTATAGCAACCTTTCCGCTCGCTGCAATCCGTAAAACTAAGTTAGAAATTGGCGAGCCTTTAATGGTTATGGGGCTTGGTATCTTAGGGCAAATTGCGGTTAAACTTGCTAAAATTGCAGGGGCTTGTCCTATAATTGCATGCGACCCCGTATTAGCTCGTCGTGATGAGGCTTTGCGCTACGGTGCGGATTACGTTTTTAATCCGTTAGATAAAGACTTCGCCAAGCAGGTCAAGACCGTTACGGGTGGCGTTAAAGTCGCTATCGAAGTAACTGGTGTTGGCGCAGGCTTAAACGAAACTTTAGATTGTATGGCAAAATTTGGCAGGGTTGCGCTTTTGGGTTGTACGCGTAATAGTGATTTTACTATTGATTATTACCAAAAAGTACACGTCCCAGGGATTTCGCTTATAGGTGCGCATACCTGCGCCCGTGCAGAGAAGGAGTCTACCCACGCTAACTATACGCATATCGACGATATAAAAACGGTATTAAAATTATGTTCGTTAAATAGGCTTAATCTTATTGATATTATTAAAGAAACGCATTTGCCCGATGATTGTACCGAGGTTTACAATCGTTTGGCGTTTGATAAAAACTTCCCAGTAGGCGTTCAATTTGATTGGAGCAAGGAGTTTTAATTATTGATTTATGCTTATTTATCGCATCAAAAAAGTGCAATTTATCTATGGCGAAAATATAATGATAGACGGCGGTAGAAACGCTATGGAAAGGATAAAATAAATGGCAAAAAGTTTTTTAACTAGTCAATCCCCGTTAATTACGGAAATGATTCAATGTAAAACTTATTCACAAGATAAGCAAAAAATTATAACAGCGGTAAACGGTGGTGCAACGGCGATAGGTTTGCAGTTACACGTTATGCCTAAGGAAGAAAAAACTAACGATAAGCTTAAAGATTTGTTTTTAACTTGTGGCGATCTTCCTATATACGTTACAAATTACCGTGGTGCTGAAAATGCTGGCAAAACCGACGACGATTTAGCCGACGGCTTATTAAATGCGGTAAATTTAGGCGCTACAATCGTTGATATAATGGGTGATATGTTCAACCCTTCACCTGAGGAGCTTACTACCGATAAAGATGCTATAAAAAAGCAGATGGCGCTTATTGATAAAATCCACGCTAATGGTGGGGAAGTTTTAATTAGTTCACACATACAAGAATACCGTTCGCCCGAGCGCGTTTTAGAAATCGCTTTAGCACAGCAAAGCCGTGGCGCGGATATTGTAAAAATAGTAACGGGTGCAAACACGCAGGAAGAAGAACTTTTAAACTTACAAACTTGCGCGTTGTTAAAGGAAAAATTAACGGCAAAATTTTTGTTTTTATCGGGTGGTAAATACAATTATTTGCATCGTACTATCGGCCCAAAACTTGGCGTTTGTATGTGGTTGTGCTTTTCTTGCCATGACGAAACCACTTACGTCGGCCCACCACTTTTAGAGGCCGTTTTACGCCTTAAAAAAGCGCTTAAAATATAAAATCAAGGGGTACGTTATGCCTTATTTAGATAATAGTGTTAACGTTGCAGCGCAAAAAACCGCGCTAATAACTGGTGCTTCAGTAGGTATTGGCAGGGCTGTTGCGCTTAAAATGGCTACTAAAAAGATAAACTTAGTTCTATTTGATATCGATTTGGATGGTTTAAAAAAGGTTCAAAACGAAACAGAAAGTTTAGGAGTTAAAACTTTAATTTATAAAGTAGACGTTTCGTCGGAAGACTCCGTTAAAAACGCCGTAAACGATTCTTATAAAACTTTTAATAGGATTGATATTTTAGTAAACAACGCTGGTATTTGGCGTGGTTCTAACGATTTTTTAGATACTTCTATATCTAGGTGGAAATCTATTATAGACGTAAATCTTTTTGGCGTGGTTTATTTGATAAACGCTGTACTTCCTAAAATGATTAAAGCAGGTTACGGTAGAATCGTAAACGTTGCATCCGTTGCTGGCGTTTATGGTAACGGTGGTATGTCAGCGTATTCGGCATCAAAGGGCGCTGTAATTTCTTTAACTAAGGCACTCGCTAAAGAAGTCGCTAAAGATGGTGTTATCGTAAATAGCGTTTCACCAGGTCTAGTTAGCCCGTCTGAAGAAGATAATATCGATTACTTCGATTTAAGCGACAGGTGTTATATGGGGCGTACCGGCACTGATAGGGAAAATGCCGATGCGATTTACTTTTTGTGTAGCGACGAAGTCGGCTACGTAGTTGGTCAAAATATACAAGTTGATGGTTCAAGAAGATTATTATAGGCGGTTTATATGAAAGCAATTGTTATAAATAGTGATAAGTCTTTAAGTTATACAGACGTTCCTAACCCAGTAGTAAAGTCTGGTGAAGTTTTAATTGAAGTTTACGCATCGGCGTTAAACCGTGCGGATTTATTACAGCGTGAAGGCAGTTATCCACCCCCACCGGGTTGCCCTGAGTGGCCTGGTTTAGAAGTTGCCGGTATTATTAAAGAAGTAGCGCCCGATGTTACTAAATGGCAGGTTGGCGATAAGGTCTGCGCTCTTTTAGGTGGTGGTGGGTATGCTGAATACGTTACCGTTCCTTACGAGATGGTTATGCCTATACCAAAAGGGCTTACGTTTGTTCAGGCAGCCGCTATACCAGAAGTTTATATGACTGCATACTTAAACTTATTTGACGTGGCTAACGCCAAAAAAGGCGAAACTTTACTTTTAACCGCAGGGGGTAGTGGCTTAGCAAGCGCTATTATACCTATGGCAAAGGCTTTTGGGCTTCGCGTTATAACGACCGTTAGAGGTAAAGAAAAGGCTAAAAAATTAGACTATCTTAACGCTGATTTGGTTGTAGAAACTACTTCAACCGAGTTAGATAAGGTTTTAGCTGAAGAAGAAAAAAACGGCACTCCCGTAAATATTGCAATCGACTGCTTAGGTGGTGAAATTTTAGGTAAGTGCTTAAAATACGTTGCAAGGGGTTGCAGATGGGTGCAAATTGCTACGCTTGCAGGTGATAACTCTAACGTAGATTTTAGAAATATCTTTGTTAAAAACATCCGTATTATCGGTAGCACGTTAAGAAGCAAAACTCCTGAAGAAAAGGGTATTTTATTAGAAAAATTAGTTGCTTTTTTATGGCCCAAGTTTGAAAGTGGCGAAATCACCCCCGTAATTTATAAAACCTTTAGCCTTAAAGACGCTGACGAAGCCCACCAAGTTTTATATCGTGGTGAAAATATCGGTAAAGTTGTTTTAGTCGTTAAAGAAGTGTAAAAAACACTTTTCATTATTAATTTAGTAAAGGTAAAAAACACCCCTATATAAAGGGGTGTTAACTTTTTTATAACCCTTGTATTTTTTTATTTGATGTGGTAAAATTAAGATATATTAATTTAGTGGGTTTTTGCAATAAACGGCGCTAAAATAAAAAGGATTTTATTATGAAGTTTGAAATTGTAAATAATAAGTTTGTTAAAGACGGTAAAGAAATTAAAATCATCTCAGGTGCGGTGCATTATTTTAGAAATATGCCCGATACTTGGGACGATATTTTTTGTAAGTTAAAGGCTATGGGGTGCAACACGGTTGAAACTTACTGCGCGTGGAACATGCACGAAAAACAGCCCGACGTTTTTGATTTTACTTTAAATTTAGATATAGCAAATTTTATTAAAAAGGCAAGCGCGCACGGGCTTATGGTGATAGTTCGACCAGGTCCGTACATTTGTGCTGAGTGGGAGTTTGGTGGCTTACCTTGGTGGTTACAGACGGAAAAAGATATGGAAATCCGTTGCAATAACCCCGCTTACATGAAGCGCTTTACAAATTATTTATCGCATATGTTTGACCAAATCCGTCCGTTGCTATTTACCAACGGTGGACCGATTATAATGTTACAGTGCGAAAACGAGTACGGCTATTATGGCGACGATAAAGATTATTTAAATAACCTTTATAAAATTTATCGTGAACTCGGTATAGACGTTCCGTTATTTACTTCAGACGGCACTTCAAAAACCAACCTTTTAGACGGCACGATAGACGGTTGTTTGGCAACGCTTAACTTTGGCAGTAGGGTTGAGGAAAACTTTGCCGCCCATGACGAACTTTACCCCGATATGCCTAAAATGTGTATGGAAATGTGGTGTGGTTGGTTTGACGCTTGGGGGGATAGCGAGCATCACACGACTTCTGCAAGCGATTACGCTAAAGTAGTGGACGATATGCTTAAACGTGGCAGTATGAACATTTATATGTTTATAGGTGGCACTAACTTTGGTTTTACAAGTGGCGCAAACCATTACGAGAAGTTCGCCCCAGACGTAACTAGTTACGATTACGATGCAGTTTTATCAGAGTGTGGTGATATCACGCCAAAATATTTAGCGCTTAGGGAAGTTATCTCTAAATACGTTGACGGCGATTTGCCAAAAATCCCAAATAACAGGCAAAAAGTTGCTTACGGCAAGGTAAAACTTACCGAAGAAGGCAGTTTCTTTAATAATATCGATAACTTATCTAAACCAGTATTTTCATCCGTACCTAAATGTATGGAAGAATACGGTCAAGGCTACGGCTATATCGCATATACTACAACGCTTAATCGCGATTACGATAACGAGCCGTTGTTTTTTGAAAGTTTAGGCGATAGGGCGCAAATTTACGTCAACAAAAACTTGATAGGCATCGTTTACGTCAACGACGACGAGTTAAAGTTAAACGTATCAGCAAAAAAAGGCGATACCCTTACCATTTTGGTTGAAAATATGGGCAGGGCAAACTTTGGTCCTAAGATGATGCGTAAAAAAGGTATAGCAGGTAGATGCTTGCTTGGTGAAAATAAAATTCACTTTAACTGGCAAGTTTACACCTTACCTATGGATAATTTAGATAAGGTTAAATTTAATAACGACGCTACCGAGCCTACCCGTTTTTATAGGGGTTATTTTGAAGTCGATAAGGCTTACGATACCTTTTTAACGACGGATAACTTCAAAAAAGGTTTTGTTACGATAAACGGCTTTAACTTGGGTAGATATTGGGAAATCGGCCCACAAAAGAGTTTGTACGTGCCTGCGTCTTTATTAAAACAGGGCAAAAACGAAATTATTATTTTTGAAACAGACGGTATTAAGGGTGAAAGCGTAGTTGAGTTTGTCGATCACCCCACCTTAGGCTAAATAGCATTATAAAAAAAGGGGAAACCCCCTTTTTTTATTGACGTTTTTTAGCTTAAAAAAACTTGCAACTTTATTTTTTTAGTGATATAATCTTGTTTATTTGACTTTACTGGTGTGGCTATGAAGAATAATAGATTTATAAATTATATTGTAAACTTAATATTTCCTGCTGTTGTTTTTGGTTCTATCACAGGTGTTTTAACTGGCGCTATTATAACTATTTATAAATGGTGCGCAAAACATATAGTAGAGATTTCTAGTTATATTTACAATTTTTTACATAATTATTTATATTTGTTACCTGCTGTTTTCGTAGTGCTTTTTGGTGTATCTTATTTGTTTTCATTGATATACAAAAAAAATCCTAATTTACGTGGTGGCGGTATACCAACTTCTATTGCTATTTTGCGTGGGCTTATTACGTTTAGATGGTTGCGCAATTTAATAGGCATATTTTTTATGTCGCTTGTAAGTTTTTTAGTTGGCGTACCTTTAGGTAGTGAAGGCCCTTCCGTACAAATGGGTACGGCGCTTGGCAGGGGTAGTTATAAGTTTTTTGCAAAAAAACATAAAGCGTGGGATAGATATTCTATGACTGGTGGCGCTTGTGCAGGTTTTGCAGTTGCAACCGGCGCGCCGATATCCGGTATAATGTTTGCCATAGAAGAAGCCCATCAACGTATTGCCCCCATGATAATTATAGTATCGGCAACAGCCGTTATTTTTGCTACTATCGTATCAGAACTATTATCGCCGGTATTTATGGTAAGCACGACGCTTTTTCCTAAAATAACACTTATAAGCTTAACAATAAAAGACGTATGGATACCTATAGTTGTCGGCGCATGCGTTGGGTTGTTTTCGGTGGTTTTTTTAAAGTACTATAAGTTTATTAGTAAAAACATTAGAGGTCTTATAAAAAACATCCCAGTTTACGTAAAAATATTTGCAATTTTCGTATTAACCGTGTGCTTAGGGTTAATTTCAGCTTCGTTTATATCAACTGGACACGAACTTATTTTATCTTTATTTGAGGTTGAATTTGCAGTTTGGTTTTTAGTTATTATATTGTTGGTCAGGTCAACTTTAACGCTACTAGCAAATACAAATGGCGTAACGGGTGGTATGTTTTTGCCGATATTAGCGATAGGCGCGGTGTTTTCGTCAATAGTAAGTAGACTTATTTGTATGGCGTTTAATTTGGACCAAGCGTATTTTGTTATTATGCTTGTGTTGGGTATAGTATCTTGTATTTCTGGTATGATGAAGATTCCTTTAACGGCAATTGTTTTTGGTATAGAAGCATTATTTTGTTTTAACAATATATTTTTTGTAATTATAGCAAGTGCCGTATCGTTTGTGATGACTGAACTTTTCGACGCAAAATCTATTAACGAAAGCGTTATAGATAACCGTATTGCTGATTTAAATCAAACAAAAACGCTTAAAGTTTACGATACTTTTGTTACCGTACAAAAGGGGTCTTTTGCCGTTGGTAAACAAATGAGGGATATTCTTTGGCCGGCAAACTTATTTATTTTATCGCTTCAGCGTAAAGAGGTTGCCAATGCCGAAGTTGACGAACACGGCGCTAAAGCAGTAAAAGTAGGGGACGTTTTACACGTTAGGTATTCAACTTACGACGAGCCAGCCACTAAAAGAGAATTAATTTCAATTGTTGGCGATCAAGATTATAACGAAAAAGAAGCAACGATTATCTAAATAAAAAAGAGCCTTTACGGCTCTTTTTTCTTCTTAAAAATATTAAATTATCTTAAAAAGTTAATTTAAATTATCTTCAGTAGGTTCGTCAGCGATATACGCGGTTAGGATAGAGTAAATTTCGCTAACGTTTTTAATTAAAGTTTCAGACAAGGTTTTTACGTTTTTATTTTTGCAAAGCTCCCTAAAACGGTCAATGTTAATTTCAACGTTTTCACAACTAAAAACGGTTAAAAATTCTTCCGTTTCAAATAGGTCGGAGTAAGCGTTCCACTCCTCGATAAATTTACCGGTTTCGGTAACGTAATTATAAACCTCGTCAGATAAATCGTAAAGTTCTGTTTCAAGCTTTTCTAACTGTTCGTCAGTATATTCAACAACGTCGTCGTGTAATATAAATAAATCGTTTTGCATAGCGTCTCCTTTTTTTATATTATACCACTTATAAAAACACTTGTAAACATTATCTTTAATTTTTATTAGTTAATCGTTTATTTTATAAAGCGTGCAAAAGTTCTTTTAACACTTTTACGTGCAATTCTTCGTCAAGGCGTATACGCGTAATTATTGCGGAAACCCTTTCGTTTTTTATTTTATCAATAATTTCCGTATAAGCGTTTATTGCAGATAGTTCACCACTAATATCGTCTAAAAGCATTTTTTCAGGCGTTTTACTTTGCGCTATACACGAAGTCGTAAAAAAGTTGTATTTATCAAACGCCCTTAAAGTATAAATTGGGTCTGCGCCAAGTTTAAGTAAAAGTTCGCCAAGTATATTTAAGTGTTCCATTTCGCAAATCGCAATATTAATCAACGCCGTTTTGTACTCTAAAAAACGCTCGTCGTTAAAAAATTGGGCGTGATACACGTACTGAAGTATCGCTTTTAATTCACTATGTAATCCGCTATATGCAGGGCTTATTATATAGGCGGATTTTTCGTCACGCTCTATTTGGTTTAACGGTGGGTAGGGGATATCAACTTTTAAAGGTTTCATACAAAAAGCCATCCTTTTTTTACATATAGTATTCCTGCTGGCGTTTTTATGTTACGGCTACTACGCTCAACTTAATTGATTTTTGGCTGAAAACTACTTTAAATTACTTCACGTTTTATATTTACAGTCATTATGAGGAGCGTTAGCGACGTGACAATCTTCCTTTATTAAATTTTCTAAGGTAGGAGATTCTCACGCAAAACAAGTTTTGCTCAGAATGACAATTGTGTTGTCGTCATTGGGAGGAGCGTTAGCGACGTGACAATCCCCCCCCATTTTAATATCATTTATAACGTAATAATCATAAAAGCAAATGCAAAAAAACTCACTATTGACAATGCTCATTTAATATGTTATAATATAATTATCAAAAAGGTAAGTATACGTTAGATTTTTATATTAAAGGAGCAAGTGTTAAGTATACTATAAAATTAATAATTTTGTAATTCCCTTAAACACTTGTTTAGGGGCATTTTTTGTATAAATAAAAAAAGGTGTATAAAAGTGAAAAGATTTTTAACATTATTTTTAAGTTTAATATTAAGTTTATCTTCCTTAATGCTAATAAGTTGTAAAGAGAGTAATAATATAGTTTTTACTGCTACAAAACCAGAATATACAAATTTAACTATTTTTGAAAATGAAAAGACAAATTATTTAAGTGTTTCAAATGCGTCCAGAGAAGAAGGTGTTTATCCCCCTGATGGAACGTCGTGTTTTAATTTTTTTAAACAAAAATACGAGCATAATATTAAAAACAAGATAGATGGGGGCTTCTATTTTTTAGATCCTGGTGACGGTAACGTGGGTTTTTATCCAGATTTATTGTATAAAACGTTTGACTTTTATGCAGACGATTATATCGATGCTAAATACTTAAATCCAATATTAAGTCAAGCTGTTTATATAGATAATTTACCTTTTGTAACTTACCAAAATCATAGCTCGTCAAATAATGGCGACGCAAGGCTTATATTACAGTTCTTTTATACCGTATTACCAAATGAAATAACAAGTAAAGACTTTACTTTAGAATTCGGCAATAACTATACTGACTATAATCCAGCGTATAACTACATAAATATTTACGTAGGTGATTATTGCTTAGGTACTTGTTTTTATCGTATTTGTGATTGTGGCTGTGTGGAATTAAACTCAGGGTGGTTTGAACAATATTTTGAAAGTTATATGTATAGGGCTTAAAAAATACAAAAAAGGCAGGGGATACCTGCCTTTTTTTTGTTACGGCTACTACGCAATATCTAATTTATTTTTGACGGCAAAATACTGCAAATTACTTCGCGTTTTGCTACGGCTACTACGCTCAACTTAATTGATTTTTGGCTGAAAACTACTTCAAATCTAAGCGCCAAACTTTCAGTTACATACCTTCTAGGTATGCTCCATCAAGTTAGTCGTAATCTTTATCGTATTTTTCTAGCCAAAGCACTTTGTTAATCAATACGTTTCGCTCCGTAGCCTTTTTTTACACCCTGTTCGTAAAAGCGTTACACTAATAAATTATCTATTGCTCCGTCCCTTTTTCTA
>JAGANI010000010.1 GCA_017624285.1 Clostridia bacterium | reverse complement strand
CCAAAGACCCGTTTACGGGTAGCAAGTAAAAGGTGCAGGACTGGCAGGTCGTTTAAATACGCACTTGTGCGTAAGCCAGAATAGTTTAGGGCTAATTGCCCGAAAATGAAAAACCACCAGCTAGGCTGGTGGATATTTATTGTCGCAAATGTTTTTTTTAACGTATGGTTATAGGTTAAATATGGGCTTACGTTAAAAATGACGCTTGTTTTATAGTGGTGGCGTTAAATATATGCGCATACGTTTTTTATGATAATTCGTTTTATAAAAAAAGAGAGTGCTTTTAACACTCTCTTGTTTTTTACGGTACGCAAGCGGTAATTGTACGGACGTAATTGTTTTCGTAAGTAGTTTTGCCGTCGTGTACGGGGTCTAACCATTGAGATTCAATCTTTTCGTTAAGTTCTAAAATATCGCTAATTTCACCGTTTAAGTACGCGGTTAAACGTTCTTTACAATGCTTAACTCTTAAAATTAAACCGCCTATTCTTGCATCTTGTACTTCAAAACCAAAGGGTTTATTTTCCTTAAACCATTGTGCCTTAAATGCGCTATAAAAATCTAAAATCTTTTGTTCAAGACCTTCGTAAACTGGTACTAATTTTTTAAGCGTTTCTTTATCGCCAGCTTTATAGGCAGTACGTGTTTTAACACCTAAAGCGTATTTATCTGCTAACACGGCGCAAAGTTTTTGTTGCGTATTAAATAAGTATCCAAATTTATCGTTTGTGGTTAACTTTTTAAGTTCTTCAGCATAACTTGCGTAGTACTTTTCAGCATCTAAGTTTACAGATACGTCTAAAATACCTAAGAACGGGTCGATATATAACATATATTTTGACGGATTATTTTGTGATGAATTTTTATAGTTATATAACGTGGGCATTTCTTGTATACGGTTAGCAGAGTCTATTAATAAATAGTCTTCCATACTAACACCGAAAATCTTTTTAAAGTTTTCGTTCATAACGGCAACGTCATCAATACCTTGTGCAATTTGCGCTGCTTGGAAAAGCGCAGGATATACGGCGCATTTACTAGTTTCAGCACCATTATCGCCCCACATAGTAATAAATACGTTGTCTACGCCGTTTTCAATACAAGCGCGTATGGTTAAATCGCTTGATTCCATACTTGCGTAGTTAGAAGGCGTAAATCCACCCCAAGACCAAGCGCCACCAGCAAACCAAGTTTCAGCTTTAAACTCTTTATGTGCTTTTAACATATTATCTACAACCGCTTTGTTTTTGGTGTAGTAATCCCAGTAGCAAAGCGCTACGTTATCGGGAACGCTGTCTTTAATGTTTTGTGGGATATTAAAGGGTTTATCGGAGTAATAATCACCGTTATTTGAAAGCCTAAACCACATATCCGACCACATAATACATGTAAAGTCGTATTTTTTAGCGATATCTGCAACCTTTTTAAGGTGTCCTAAAATAATATCAAATCTATTTTGGAAGCCGTGTTTGCTTAAATATTTACCTAAGCCAACGTTATGCGCTTCGTCCATACCGATATTTATGTATTTAGTATCGTAACACTCACGCATGGTGGCAAACATTTTATCGATTAAAGCGTAAGTCCTATCGTCGCCAATCAATAAAATATCGTCGCAATCGGTATACGAGCCGTAAGGATACCATCTAACGGCACAGTTTAAGTGCGCCAACGTTTGTATACAGGGTATCATTTCAACACCACGTGTTTTAGCGTAAGCGTTGATTTCTTTCATTTCTTCTTTAGTAAATCTACCACGAAGGTAACCAAACATAGGCTCGCCATCGATTTCATAAGTATCTTCGGTGTAAAGTTGTAAACTGTTATAGCCCATTTTAGCTAAATCGTCTATAAAAGTTTTCAAAAAGTCTAAATTAGGTACTGCATTGCGTGAGCAGTCTAGCATTACGCCAAAAGTCTTAAACTTATTCATAAAATACTCCTTTTTTATATTATAATAATTTTTTTATAATGGATTATGTGTTAATACGCCAGCCGAAATATTATCGCCGTAACGGTTAAAGCTAACAGTTCTACCAGGTTGTGCATACCAAATGGGTTTTAAAATTTCTTGGTCAAGTTCTGTAATATTACTAATCTTGCCGTCTATATAATCTTTTACGGTTTTAGCACAGTTTTTAACCCTTAAAATAAGACCACCGATTCTCGCATCCTGAATTTCAAAACCAAATGGCTTATTTTCTTTATACCATTGGTTTCTAAACGCGTCATAAAAAATCTCAATCTTTTTAGGAAGTTTTAATATTTCTTTATAAAGCGTCTTTAACGCTTTTTTATCGTCAGCCTTGTAAGCTTTACGTAGTTTTACACCCAAAGCGTATTTAATTGATAATACGTCGCAAAGCGCTTGCGCCTGTTTAAATGCGTAACCGAACTTTTCGTTATTGCATAAAGGTAAAAGTTCTTTAGCGTAACGTTTATAATCGTCTTCAGCAGTGTCGTTAACGGTGTAATCAAATATACCCATCAATAAATCGTTGTAAAACATGTATTTAGACGGGTTGTCCGCTTTAGAATCTTCATAACTTGTAAAAGTGTTATGTTCTTGTATTTCGTTAGGATAATCTAATTTTAAGCAGTCGTAAATAGAAATGCCAAAAAGTTTTTCAAAACCATTAGCAATCTTGTCCTTATCGGTAATGCCTTTTGCTAAACAAGCAGAGTAGTAAAGGGAGGGGTAATTGCCCAACTTACTAGTTTCGTGGCCGTCGTCGCCCCAAATGGTCATAATAAAGTTTCTTACGCCGTTTTCGATACAACATTTAATTGCAACGTCGTTACGCTTAAAACTTACGTAGTTAGAAGGCGTAAAACCTTCCCACGACCAGCAACCACCACCAAACCAAATTTCATTGTTAAAACGCTTGTGTTCAGAAAGCATATTGTTTATTTGTTCTGGTTCGTCGTTATAATAATCCCAGTAGCAAAGGGCAACTTCGTTAGGGACTTTTTCAAATAAAGTATCAGGGAAGTCAAACGGGTCGTTTTTACGGTATACGCCGTTGTTTGCTAAACGGAAAAACATATCCGACCACATAATAGGCTTAAAGTCGTATTTGTTGCAAATATCGATAACCCTTTTTAAGTGGGTGGTTATTATGTCAAAACGATTTTCAAAACCGTGTTTATCTAAATATTTGCCAAGACCGATAAAGTGAGCCTCGTCCATACCGATATTTATGTACTTGGTGTCAAAACACTCTCTCATAGTTTTAAACATTTTTTCAATCAAAACGTAAGTGTCTTCTTCACCAGCAAGCATAATATCCCTGCAATCGTGTATCTTGTCGTAAGCAAACCATCTTAAAGCGCAGTTTAAGTGCGCCAACGTTTGTATGCATGGGACGATTTCTACACCGTGTTCTTTACCAAACGCGTTAATTTCTTTAAGTTCTTCTTTAGTAAATCTACCACGTAAGTAACCAAAATAAGGTTCACCGTCTATTTCGTAAGTTTCTTCGGTGTAAAGCTGTAAAAAGTTATAGCCCATTTTACCAATATCTTCTACGTATTCTTTTAAAAACTCAATATTAGGTACTGCATTGCGTGAGCATTCTAGCATAATACCAAAATGGTCAAAATATTTTTTCATAAAGCCCTCTTTTTATATTGTCAATAATAAATATAATAAAATATTTTATTTTTAGTTAAAACACAATTTTACTAGTATTTTTTTGATAAAAATATTTTTTACTTTATTTAATTTGATTATAGCATACTTTTTTTTAAATTAAAATAGTTGTTTTAAAAAAACTCCTGTGTTTTTTAATTCTTTTTTATAGCGTCTATTAAAAAAACACAATAAACTTAAATACAAAAAAAAGGCTACCAGTTGGTAGCCTAAATTATTAAAAATTAAACGTTAAATCTAAATAAAACAACGTCGCTGTCTTTCATAACGTATTCTTTACCTTCAGAACGTACTTTGCCTTTTTCTTTAGCGGCGTTCCAAGAGCCTAATTCAACTAAAACGTCGTAATCAACAATTTCAGCACGTATAAAGCCCTTTTCAAAATCGCTGTGTATTTTACCTGCTGCTTGTGGCGCTTTAGTTCCGTTTTCGATAGTCCAAGCCCTAACTTCCTTTTCGCCAGCGGTAAGGTAACTAATTAACCCTAAAAGAGTATAACTCTTTTTAACAAGCCTATCTAAGCCCGATTCCGTCAAGCCTAAGTCATCTAAAAACATCTTTTGGTCTTCAGGGTCTAACATAGAAATTTCTTCTTCAGTTTTAGCTGGAATAACCAAACACTCCGCACCGTTTGCTTTAGCGTAGTCGATAACTGCTTTTGCGTAAGGTAAATCTTCTTCAGGCGTGCCGATATCGCTTTCCGCAATATTAGCGGCGTAGATAACCGGCTTATCGGTAATTAAAAACAAGCCTTTAACGTATTCT
Organism: Clostridia bacterium; assembly: GCA_017624285.1. Classification (GTDB taxonomy): domain Bacteria; phylum Bacillota; class Clostridia; order Christensenellales; family Borkfalkiaceae; genus UBA11475. The sequence continues at coordinate 20,197 of JAGANI010000010.1, read as the reverse complement.
TTTTCTTCTTCGTTTAAATCAAGCGTTAAAGCAAGTTTGCCTTCTTCAAGATGGTTTTTAAGCTTAAGTAAAAGTGCTGCTTCAGCCTGCGCTTTTTTATCGCTTAATCTACTTAGACGGTTGTATTTATTAGTGATTGATTCTAAGTCGGAAAAAATAAGTTCGTAATTAATAGTTTCAATATCGCGTAAGGGGTCAACAGTATCTGCAACGTGCGTAATGTTTTCATCTTCAAAACATCTAACTACGTGTACGATAGCGTCGGTTTCACGGATGTTAGCTAAAAATTTGTTGCCTAAGCCTTCACCCTTAGATGCGCCTTTAACAAGACCTGCGATATCTACAAATTCTATCACGGCGGGGGTTATTTTTTTAGTGTTATACATATTACCCAAAACGGTAAGACGTTCGTCGGGGACTGCTACGATACCAACGTTAGGTTCAATTGTGCAGAAGGGATAGTTAGCGCACTCCGCCCCAGCGTGGGTGATTGCGTTAAAAAGTGTGGATTTGCCTACGTTAGGTAAGCCTACTACGCCTAATTTCATTTTTGCTCCTAAAAACTTAAAATTTATTTTAACTTTTACAATTATACGATAAACCGAAAAAAAATACAAGTTTTTTAACCGAAAAGCAAAAAATACAAAATAAAATATTTCTGGTTTGCAAAAGCAGTTAAAATATGTTATCATTTATAAGTAAAAGTGTTTAAAACTTTATTTATATAAAGGTTTTAACTAAACTCAAAGTAAAATTACTAAAATTTCGGTGGATTATGGATTACAAACAGTATATTGCTAGCAAACTTAATTGTACGGGCTTAAACGTTGACGAGTTATCTTCTTTTATAGAAGTGCCTCCTACTAACGAACTTGGTGACTTTGCGTTACCGTGCTTTAAACTTGCCAAAATTTTAAGAAAATCTCCCGTGGCTATTGCGGAAGATTTAAAAAACGCTTTTCAAGTAGACGACGTTATTTCACAAGTATCAGCAATAAACGGATATCTTAACTTTAAGGTTAACCGTACTGGTAAAACCAAAACTCTTTTAACCGAAATTTTATATAAGGGCAATTTATATGGTTCGTCCGATATCGGGTTAAATAAAACCGTTTGTATAGATTTTTCTTCAGTAAACATAGCAAAGCCTTTCCATATAGGGCATTTAAGTACTACCGTTATCGGTAGCAGTTTATGCAAAATTTTTAGGTTTTTGGGCTATAAAGTGGTGGGTATCAACCATTTGGGCGATTACGGCACGCAGTTTGGTAAACTTATAGTTGCGTTCAAAAAATGGTCTTCGGTAGAAGCCGTTAACGAACTTAGGTTAAAAGAGCTTACTCGTATTTACGTAAAATTCCATGATGAAGCGGAGTTGGACCCATCTTTAGATGACGAAGCAAGACGTTATTTTAAACTTATAGAAGATGGCGATAAGGAAGCAAACGACCTTTTTGAGTTGTTTAAAAAAATCACGTTGGAAGAAGTCGGTAAAATTTACGCTCAATTAAACGTTACGTTTGATTCTTACGCGGGTGAAAGTTTTTATAATGATAAAATGCAACCCATCGTTGACGAGTTGTCTTCTAAAGGCTTACTTAAAAAGAGCGAGGGCGCATCCATTGTTGATTTAGAAGAATACGGCATGCCACCTTGTTTAATATTAAAGGCAGACGGGTCTTCTTTATACGCTACTAGAGATTTGGCTGCAGCGGTTTATAGGAAGAACACTTACGATTTTTACAAGTGTTTATACGTGGTTGCTTACCAACAAAATTTACACTTCAAGCAGTTTTTTAAAGTGCTTGATTTAATGGGTAAAGACTGGGCTAACGATTTAGTGCATGTTGCTTACGGTATGGTTTCTTTAGAGGACGGCGCTATGAGTACGCGTCATGGTAAGGTTGTTCTTTTAGAAGACGTTATTGCTAAGACGGTTGAAAAGGCAAGATCTGTTATTGAAAGCAAAAACCCAGACCTCCCCGATAAGGATAAAGTTGCAAAAGCAGTGGGTACGGGTGCTGTTATTTTTGGCGCTTTGCAAAATAATAAGATTAAGGATATAGTTTTTTCTATCGATAAGGTATTAAACTTTGACGGCGAAACTTGTCCATACGTTCAGTACACCGTTGCAAGATGTAACAGCGTGTTAGAGCGTTCGGATAACTTCACTTTTAAAGGAAATATCCCTGAAATGACTTCTTTTGAATACGATTTAGTTTCCGAACTTGGTAAGTTTAGCGACGTAGTTAAATCATCTGCCGATAAGTACGAGCCTTCTTTTATCACAAGATACGCGCTCGATTTAGCATCGGCTTTCAATAAATTTTATATCAATTGCAAGATTATCGGTTCGCCTGAAGATATCAAGGTTTTCCGTCTTGCGTTAGTAAAATCAACCAAAACCGTTTTAACCAACGCATTAACGCTTTTAGGTATTGAAACGGTTGAAAAAATGTAGAGTATGAGATTTTTTAAAGTTGCCATCATCGGTGGCGGGGCGTCGGGGCTTACGTCGGCAGTCGCCTTTAAAAAGGCGGGGTTTGACGACTTCGTCGTGTTAGAAAGATTAGATAGGGTGGGTAAAAAGTTTATTTCTACCGGTAACGGTCAGGGTAACTTAACTAACGTTAATATCAGTAAAAACTTTTACGATAGTAGCGTTAAGGGCTTTTTTACCGCTGCGATAGAATCTTACGGATATAAAGAGATTGAATCTTTTTATAATTTTTTAGGGATAACGCTTACAACTGATAGCGACGGTAAAGTATATCCACTTTCAAAACAAGCGTCCTCGGTTTTAGACGTTATTCGCGCATATTTAGCGTACAAAAATACTGATATTATAACGGACTTTTTTGTTACGGATATAAAAAAAGAAGACGATGCGTTTATTATAACTTCTGCAAAAGGGGATATCATAAAGGCGCAAACCGTTTTGTTATGTACGGGTGGTAGTGCGCAAAAGCAGTTTGATACAGACGGCAACGGTTATAATTTAGCAAAGCAGTTTGGGCATAAAATTACACCCGTTTACCCATCGCTTGTTCAATTAAAGACGGATAGTCCTTTAATTAAAGGTTTAAGGGGCTTAAAGGCTGACGCTACCGTTTATGCAATAGGCAACGGCAAAGTGCTAAAATCTGCTGTGGGCGAAGTCCTATTTACTGATTACGGTGTTTCAGGTAACGCCATATTTAAAATTTCAGGCGTATTAAGTAAGGTTAATAATCCTGAAGTTAAAATTTCCTTTATACCAGAATTAAGTTTAGATGAGCTTGCCGATAAAATTGAAGATAGATTTATAAACCAACCTTATTTAGACGTATCAGATGCCCTAACGGGGCTTGTAAATAAGATGATAGGTAAGCAAATCGTAAAAAACGCTATTGATTGTACGTCCTACCAAATAGCGTATTTGGCAAAAAACTTTATATTGCCAATTAGTGGTAATTTAGGGTTTAATTACGCGCAAGTTACTAAGGGTGGTGTTTCAGTTGGGGATATCGACCCTGTTACTATGCAAAGCAAATTAACGTCAAATCTTTATGTTTTAGGTGAAGTTTTAGACGTTGACGGTGATTGTGGCGGTTATAATTTACATTGGGCGTTTGCGTCGGCGATGTCTGCCGTAAACGATATAATAAATAAGGGTTAAAGGAGTATTAGGTGAAGGGCTTAATCGTAACAAACGGATATTTTTCTAACGAAGCAACACGCAATCAAAACAGTAGATTAGTTGAAGAATTTAATAAACTTTCAGTTACGGTTGACGTTATTAAAAGTAACGATATTTTAACAAAATTAGGTGATACGTCCCCTATTGTTTACAATAATAACGGTATTGTTTTGCCGTTAGAAAAATATGACTTTGTAATTTACTTAAATAAAGATCGTTATCAAGCCCAGATGCTTGAAGATGCTGGTTACGTCCTTTTTAACAATGCAAAAGCCATCGTTAATTGCGACGATAAAATGCTTACTTATCAAATGTTGTCTAACGTAGTTAGCGTACCCAAAACAATTTCTTCTCCAATAATGTATTCACCAAACGACGACGATAAGTTTTTGTCTATGGTAGAAAGCGAACTAGGTTTCCCCATGATAATAAAAACGGTGTACGGTTCTATGGGTAAAGGCGTGCAAAAGGTGGATAATTTTAATAATTTAAAAGAAGTTTTTACTTCACTTCGTATGCAACCACATATTTATCAGCAAGTTGTTGGAACAACTGGGGAAGACTTGCGTATAACAGTTATAGGTGGCAAGGCAATCTCTTGTATGAAGCGTAAAAACGATAAAGATTTTCGTTCTAACGTAGAACTTGGTGGGATAGGGGTAAATTTTACGCCTACAAAAAACCAAATTAAATTAGCAGAAATAGCTGCTAAAACTTTAAATTTAGATTATGCTGGCGTAGATATTTTATCCGACGGTTTTACCGACTACGTTTGTGAAGTTAATTCAAACGCTTTCTTTAAGGGTACTGAATCTGCTACCGGTGTAAACGTTGCTGGTAAATACGCTTTGCATATTATAAATAAACTAAAAAATTTAGGATAAGTTATGATAATTAATTATCACGGGCATGCCTGTTTTACGCTAAAAACTTCATCAAATATAACGCTAATTTTTGACCCGTTTGGGGATATAGGATATAATTTAGGTCAAATTAGTGCAGATTACGCAATAATTTCACACAGTCATTACGACCATAATAACGTTAGCGCGGTTTCCAATCTTAAAGGCATTATACTTAATGGGGACTTTGCCTTAGATGATTTAACAGTTAAAAGTGTAAAAACATATCACGATACAAAGCAAGGTGCGTTACGGGGTGAAAATTTTATACATATCGTAAACGTAGACGGGCTTAAAATAGTACATTTAGGTGATTTTGGCGAAGACGTTGCTTTAGCAAACTTATCTTTTTTAGATAATACGGATATTTTATTTATACCAGTTGGCGGGACGTATACCATTGATGCTTTAAGCGCTAAAAAGATAGTGGATTTATTTAATATAAAAATGGTTATTCCTATGCATTTTAAGACCCCGTCAAGTACTGTTGATGTAGATGATTTAGATAAATTTACCGATTTATTTAGTGATGGATTAATTTTTAATACCGACAATGGTTTTAATATTAACGATTTACCAAAAGGTAAAAAGATAGTCATATTCGACTATAAAAATTTTTAAGGAGGTTTTATGTCCGAGTTTATTAAATTCACGCCTGAACTTTTAAATGGGCAAAATATTTCTATTTTACGTGAAATTGGTCGTCAATTGGGCGTAAAATCTTCATCGTCTAAGCCAAAAGAAGAACTTATCTTAAGCATATTACAAATTCAGGAAGGTTCGCTTGAGCCAGTTGCCCCGTCAAAACGCGGTGCGCCTGCAAAAAACGTGGACGTAAGCGCTTTTTATTTACGTGATTGGGTTAGTGAAGAACCTTCTGACGAAGTTTTATACATACCTAATATTGTTAAAGACGTTTTAATTTTTAGAGATGATAACGTTATAGAGTCTGAAGGCGTAGTTAGACTAGTTTATCCTGAACAGTACGGGTTTATACTTTTTGATATGTCTAAAAGGACCGATAAGGACGTTTTTATAACCAAACAAAACGTTTGCGCAAACAACCTTAAAGATGGCGATTTAGTTAAATGTACGTCAAAGTTAGGTCAAAATGGTTGCTTATATTTAGATAAAATAATTTCAGTAAACGGTAGCGATAAATTGCCTGATAAAGATAGGATTTCTATTAACGATTTACCTGCTGTTTATCCTGATAAAAAAATCCCGCTTTATGATGGCGATTATAAAAACAAAGGGGTACGTATAGTGGATTTATTTACCCCAATTGGTTATGGTCAGCGCGTAGCCATTATTGGTGAAAGGTTCACAGGTAAAAAAACGTTAGTTAAAGATATTGCGTTATCGATCAAAAACAACGTGCAAGACGCAATTGTTTATACTATTTTACTTGGTGAAAGTCCTGAACTTATATCCGACTTTAAAAAGGAATTAGGCGACGTTTTGGTTGCTACGTCTTTTAATCAAGACCATGAGGACCATATAAAAGCGTTTACTACTGTTTGTAGCCGTGTAAAAAGGTTGGCTGAAGCTGGTAAAAACGTTGTTTTAGCAGTAGGCTCGTTATCTAATTTATTTGTAAATTCAATAAACTCTGATAACGCTATAAAGGAAAACGAAAAAGTTGTATCTTTAATCAAAAAAGCCTTTATTTCAGCTAAAAATATTGAAAACGGTGGTAGTTTAACTATTATTGTAGGTATTGATAAAAAAGACTTTATTAAGTACGAATCAGAGTTTGCCCCGTTAATTAACTGCGATATTATTTTATCTAAAGAATTAGCCTCAAAAAGGGTTTTCCCCGCGATAGATTTAGTCTCTTCTTTTACTGAAAGGGATAACGTTTTGTCGCAAAAAAACGACTACGTATCTGCTAATTCTGTCCGTAAAGCCATTGTCGATGGCAAAATCGACTTAGGCGACGCAATTTTGGAGTATTAATTTTTTATGAGAAATAAAACGATAGACTTTTCTGTTGAAGACGGCGCTATTTATCTTAAATCTGCGTTAAACGAAAAAGATTTAAAAAAGGACACTTCATTAGAAAACGTCGTGGATAAATTTATTTTGGGCGATACGTATGAAGCGCTTAAAAAACTACCAAAAAAATCGGTTGATTTATTAATTTGTGATCCTCCGTATAATTTAAATAAAAAATTTGGCAAAAATGCTTTCTTGGCGATTTCTTCTGAAGAGTATATCAAGTACACGAGAAAATGGCTTTCATTATGTATGCCGTTGCTTAAAGATAATGCAAGTATTTACATTTGTTGTGATTGGAAATGTTCTAACGAGATTTTTAGTGTTTTAAAAGAATTTGCTATAATACAAAATAGGATTACCTGGCAAAGAGAAAAGGGACGTGGCGCAAAGGCTAATTGGAAAAACGGTATGGAAGATATCTGGTTTGCTTCTACTACGGAAGATTATTATTTTAATCTTTCTGCTGTTAAGCAAAGACGACGCGTCTTAGCACCTTATAAAGACAATGGTAAACCTAAGGATTGGACTCAAACCCCTGATGGTAAATATCGTGATACATGCCCATCTAATTTTTGGGATGATATTTCCGTACCATATTGGTCTATGTCTGAAAACACCGCGCATCCCACACAAAAGCCTGAAAAACTAATTGCAAAATTGATTTTAGCTAGTTCTAAAGAAGGCGACGTTGTTTTAGACCCCTTTGGTGGCTCAGGTACGACGGCTGTAACGGCTAATAAATTAAATAGAAGGTTTATTTCAATCGAACAAAACCCACAGTACGTCGCTTGGTCTATTAAAAGATTAGATACCGCTAAACTAGACAAAACAATACAAGGTTACGAGGACGGCGTTTTTTGGGAACGCAACACGCAATTAAACTTAAAAAGGACTAAAAAGTAATTTTAAATTATAAGCGTATAATAGCGCCTATTACGTGTTGTACAATATAAAAACTATATATTATTTTGTAAAATAAAAGGATAACGAAAGCGCGTTATCCTTTTATTATATAATAAATTAAAAATTTAAAGGTTTGTTTAATAAAAAATTACGTTCTAAATATACCGTTACGTAAAAGGCTAAATATAGCAAAATTATATATATGCAATTACAATATACAATTTTACATAAAGAATAATTGTATGATTATACTTCATATATCTTTTCATATATACGTACGCATAGCACGGTCATATCGTCTAAATTTACGTTATCGTTAAGTGATTTTGCTTTATCAAGTATAGCGTTTGATACAGATTTTGGGTTTTTTGCCGTTAATGTTTTTAAAAAATCTATTATTTCACTTGAACTTTTAAACGCATCCTGTACGCCGTCGGAGATCATTACTAAAACATCATTTTTATTTAACGTAGTGCGGGCGACGGCAGGTTGTAATTCTTTAAGTATTCCTATCGGCAGGGTGTTTCCTTCAACTATTTTAATACCACTTTCACTAATAACGTAACCTCTAGGCGCACCAAACTTTATAAAATCTGCGCTAAGGTTATTTAAGTCGATTATCGCTATATCTAATGCAGAAAAATTATCGTTGGTATTAATTGATAGTATTTTATTTACCAAAGGTAAAACGGTATCACTAGATAACCCCGCTTTATAAAAACTTTCTATAAGGGATAGCGTTATTGAAGAAATTTTGTTTGCGTTAAATCCGCTTCCCATACCGTCGGATATTGCGCACAAAAATTTGTTATTTGGTATTATTTCTTCGGTATGGGTATCGCCACTTGTTTCGCTTAAAGTTTTAGTTGCCGTTGATACTCCATAAACTGCTTGAAACTTAGCGGGCTTACTCAAAAATACGTAAAAATTGTTATTAAGTTTGTTTGTGGTTAAAATTTTTAACGGTGTTTTCAGTACGTCTGAAACAGTTTTTTCTAATGCGGTAAAGTTAAAATCGCACTTAGATAGCATTATAGATACGCTTAAGTTAGAATCTTCGCCATAAATTAAAACTTCTAACGGATTTATACCGCGTTTTAATAAAGCGAGTGTCAGCATCTCGTCTAAATTGCTATTATATTTTAGTGTGGTAGAAGTCGATAATGCTAAATTTTTAAGCATTTGCGCGACCCCGTCTGCTTGTCTTGCTATTAAATCTTTAGATTCAACCATTAATTCTCTCTCACCAAGCATAGTTTTATAATCGGTAATTTGCTTATTGATAGAGTACATTATTGGGTTAAGTTCTAAACAGCTTTTTGTTAAATCTTCAGGGGCATCCATAAAAGTTACCTTTCCTTTTGCTAAGCCGATACTTATTAATTTTTCTAAATAAGATTTAATATTACAATCGTTTTTTGCATTATATAGAGGGCAAATCTTGTTTTTATCGCATTTTTTGCAGACGTTTAAATACACGTCATCTATTATTGTGTTAATTACGGCTGTTTCGCTTAGTTCTACTTTTTTAAACTCTTCAAAAGAGTTAGAAATTTCCTTAAACACGTAGGATAAATCGTAAAGTTTATCGGATAAAATTGTACGGTTGCGGTTTATGGTTTGTTTGGTCAAGTATTTATTTTTGTACCCCGTTAGGTGGTTTTTGAGTAAAATAATAAATTTTTTAGGTAATAAAAAGTAAAATAATATAGTTAAAGTTAGTAAGCAAAAATCATATACGCTATAGCTTTGGTAAAGTTTTAATACGCCAAAAAAGGCATAGTCAATAAGAAGCACGCTTATACCGATTAGATATTTTGAAACATTATTTAAAATTGTAGTTAAAAAGGTTGCGTATATAAAAAATAAACTTAAATATGGGTTTTTTAAAACTATTAAATATGGTATAGAAATTATTACCGAAGCATAAACGGCGATACCGTCTACCGTCGTTTTAGATAATATTAAGATTAAAAGTATTGTAATAAGCTTGGCGTATTTGATGCTTATAGTGTTTATAATACCAATATTAATTATTATTATCGTTATTGATAATATGATAAGTTCCTGCGGGGTAGGGTAAAATTTAGTGCCTTTTACGGTTAAATAATTTATTGTTCCTATAAGTAATAATGAAGTAACCGTTATGCCGACGCTTATTATAAGAGCATAGTAAAAATTACCCTCGGTAACAAAATAATAGGTTAGTGATAATAAAATAAATAAGATAATTTCATACCCAGGGTTAGACTTCCTCATTTTGTAAATAGTAAAAATTATAGATAATATCGTTAAAGAAATTACCGTGGGTAAGATTAAATCGTAACTTTTAAAAATTAGTAATATAATAACAACTTCTGCCGTCAAAATAAAAGGGTTTAATCCGTAAATAGCCATAGACGGGTAGCCTGTTATTATAAATGGCGTTTCTATCGGCAAAACGGAGTGAAGCAATATAAATACCAAAAAAGTCAATAAATAAGACGTTATGCTTTTGTAAAATATTTTTTTTGTTTTAATATTTTTCATATTACACCTAAATAAATTTAGCAAAAAAATGGTAAATAATTTTAGGGTAAAACGTCGTTTAAAAATGAATTTTGTAACAAAAAAGTTAACACGTAAGTGTTTTTTTGCAACAAAAAAGACAGGATATCCTGTCTTTTTATATTAAATAGAAGAAGTCGTTACAGTTTTTAACACGTAGTTTAACGCACCCATACCAGCAGGTAGTTTAGTAACTGCGCTATACATAAGGTTGGTTTCAAATTCCGTACCGGCAATAGCGCCCTTTTGGTAGGTAACTATAATAGGTGTACCGGTGTAACTAGTCCCCGTAATGCAAATAGCCGTTTTTACGTATGGCATGCTGGTTATTGGTAAAGAGTTAATCGTATAACTTGCATCATTTATCGTGCCTGTTGCACCCGGTACTACTTTAACCGCTTTTACACCAAAATAGGATGGGATTGCTACGTTTAAAGTTTCATCGTCTGAAAGCGATAAGTTCCTTGCGGTAAAAAGTAAAGCTTCGTTATCGATAAAATCTTTGCCAGTATTTTCTATTACGTATGGGGAAGTATCTACTGCTTTTTGTAAAATGTAGTTTGTGTAATTATACTCGTTAATTTTAGTATTAGATAAATCGGTTAAAGTAAAGGTCATATCATTACCGTTATACTCAGTTTTAACGGTATAAACGTATCTTATAACTCTATTGTAATCAGAGTTAATACTTGTTACGTCGTAAGACTTAAGCGAATATATCGGTTTTAAGGAGTTGTTACAATCTTTGCAGTAGGTTACTGAAGTTAATTTATCGGTAAACGTAAGCGTTTCACCACCGATAACGTATTCAAGTAAAACAACTTGCTCGTTTTTAATTTCGTAATAAAAAGTATTGCCGTCGCTTGGTAAAACAACTTCACCATCAGATAAAGACGTCAAAATCTTAACTGAAGTTTTGTAGTAAGAGCCGTCTTTTACGTTCATAGTAGCGGTAGCGTAACTTTTTTTGCTAAAATCATAATCATCTTGGTTATAATTAGTTAAGTATTTAATATCGTACTCACATACTTCGTAATAACCAGCCGTGTGGGTTTTGGTCCATTTAAGGTAAAAGTCTGTCGCAACGTCCTTTTTGCAACCAAAAATGGGTAAACATAATAATATTATTAAAAGCAAGGGTAAAAAGTGTTTTTTCATAAACCACCAAATATTTGTAATTATAAGTATTGTACCATAATAATTAAAATTTGTAAACTATTCAAAAAAAACCTTTAAAAATTAATAATTTATGTTATAATAAAAACATGAAAGCTTTATTATACACAACGGATACATATTATAATGCAATAGAACTTACAGCTAGTTTATTTAGTAACGGCTCAAGGTCTCTTGACGCGCCTAAAATTGTTTTTACGCCCGAAAAGTTCACCTTGATGCTAGAAACTAAAATATCAGCAAAAATTGGCGGATATTTAAATACCCGTGTTTTTTCGTTTAGTAAATTTTTGCATTATTTTGGTGAGCCATGTAAAGTGCTTTCTAAAGAAGCTTCCGTTATGGTCATCCGTAAAATTTTAGGTGAAAGGTCTTTATCTTGCTTTAAAGCCTACCAAACGGGTATTGCACAAAACGTTTACGATAGTATTGCATTACTTAAAAGTGCAAAAGTTAGTTTAGAAGAAATCGACCGTGCTTTAATAAATACCGAAGGGATATTAAATAGTAAGCTTTTAGATTTAAAAGAGTTGTATACGGGGTATGAGGATTTTTTAAAAACCGGTTACGTTGACCAAAGCGACTTATTATCGCAAATCCCCGATATTTTAGATAAGTTTAATAACTTCGATGGCAAAGGTTTAACCCAAACCGAAGTTTATTTAGTAGGATTTGATAGCTGGACAAAGCAAGCGCGTATTATTGTTGATAAGCTTATCAAAAAAGCAAAAAGCGTTACCGCTATTTTAGTTGGTGGGGATAACGAGGGCGTTTACACTAACGAAACCCCAAATGCTTTTATAAGTATTTGCCAAGATAACGGCTTAATGGTTAAGCCCATTGTGGCAAATAATCCCATTAGTGGTGAGTCGATAGGTATTTTAGAAGGCTTGTATAATGAAAAGTCTTTTAAAGTTAAGCCAAAGCAAGATATAAACAAAATAAAATCAAAAATTAAACTTTTAGAAACTAAAAGCCTAAAAGAAGAAGTAGAGTATATCGCTTCGTCTGTAAAACGCAACGTCTTAAACGGGGCGCGTTATCGCGATCACGGCGTGGCGATTTCCGATACTACAAAATATTACGACATTATCGAAAAGGTTTTTACCGAGTACGAAGTTCCATATTATTTGGACGTAAAAAAGAAGTTTTCTTCACACCCGTTAGCGGGGTTAGTAGTTTCTTATATCGAAATGCTAAGGAAAAACTTTTCTAAAGAAACCGTTATAGACTTTGTTAAAAATCCCTTGTTTTGCATGGATAAGTATTTATCCGATAAGTTTGAAAACTACGTTTTAAAATATAACGTAAAATATAACAAGTTTTTTGAACCATTTAAAGATATTGCTGGCGCTAACGTAGAATTATTACGCCAAAAATTAGTGTCGCTTAAAGCAAGCGCTACTAGCACTACTGCTGGTGAATACGTAGATACGTTATACGCCTTTTTAAAAAAGATTGATGTAGAAGGCGTGCTTACAGCCCTTGCAGATGAGCTTGATTTATATGATAAACAAGAGGCGGAGTATACTAGGCAGGCTTACGGCGTTTTAACGGCGTTATTAGATTCCGTTAAGGAAATTATACCTTCATCTAAAATGGACTTGCGTGAGTTTAAGATGGTGCTTAGCGCTGGTTTTAACGCGTCCGAAATTTCCATTTTACCACAACGCAACGACGCCGTTTACATAGGTGGCTATCGCGACGTAGGTTCTACTATTAGGAAACATTTATATTGCATAGGCTTAACAGGGGACGTGCCTGAAGTTAAGCAAGATATTGCGGTTTTAAGCGATAGGGAAATTTCTCTTTTATCAGATATTAAAATTATTATCGAGCCTAAGGTTAAAGCAGTAAATAGTCGTGAGCGTGAGATTTTTGCAACCGCTTTAACGGCTTTTACCGATACGCTAACTCTATCTTATAGTATTGAAAGCCGTGAAGGAAAGGGACAATCGCCAAGTGATGCGATAAATTATTTAAAAAAGATATTTTCTTTAAATAAAATTACCCCGTCCACCCATTATAATTTATTAAACGCAAAGAAAGCCGATAAATATTTGACGTTTGCTCAGGCAGAAAAACAGTTTGCGTTAGATTACGGTTTATATAAAGACGGTGTTATTAAAGATAAAACGCTTATATCTTCGTACTATTACGCTACTAACGATTTATTCACCGACGGCGTTTGTGATAAGCCTTTAACTAACGAAATTTTATCTTTTGATACAGAAGCTGACTTTAAACTTGATGACGATAATAATTTTATTATAAAAAATAAAGTATCGGTTTCCACTTTAGAAAGTTTTTATTCATGCCCGTTTAAGTGCTTTTTAGATAAGGGTGTTAGGGTAGAAAAACGCGATACTGGCGTTATAGAAAGCGATAAAACGGGTGATTTTATTCACAAGGTTTTAGAGGAATATGCTAAAAAGTTTAAGGAAGGTAAAATTACCGATTTAGCTTCAAGCGATTTTATTTGTGATGAGATTTTTGTTGAAGTTTCCGCTAATGAAGATTATTCTCGCTTTAATGAAGAGTTAAGCAACGAAAACGTTTTTTTAAGGCTTAAAAACGAACTAAAGCGCATTACCAGGGGGCTATATTATCAACTTACTAATACCGACTTTAAAATTGTTGGGACTGAAGTAGAGTTTGATAATAAAGAGCATTTGCAGTTTAAAGCAATACCTTTAAATACCAAAAAAGGTAAGGTGTACGTTAAAGGATACGTTGATAGATTAGACGCCACCGATAATTATTATAGGATTATAGACTATAAATCAGGTTCGGCTAAGCTGGAAGATAGTGAACTTTTTATGGGCAAAAAGTTGCAACTATACCTATATCTTAACGCATTTAAGGGTGAAAAATTGCCTATAGGTTCGTACTACTATAGATTTAGTGATGATTATAAATCCGAGCAAGAAGAGTTTCAGTTAGACGGAAAGACGGTCGGTGATAAAAACGTTCTTAAAGCATCGGATAATAACCTATTAATGGGCGGTAAAAGTAAAATAATTAATGCTAACATTAAGTTAGATAAAGGCGAAATCCCCGATAAAAGAACTAAATATTTAGTAGGACAAGAGGATATTAACGTCCGTATGGAATACGCTAAAATCCTTTCGGAAAAGGGTGTTGACCTAATCAAAGAGGGTTATATTAAAGCAACCCCTTATTGTGATTATAAAAGCGTTTGTGATTACTGTATGTACGGCGCTATTTGTGGTTACGAGGAAAACATTAAAGGTGTTAAGAGAAACGCTGCCCTAGGGTTAAATGATTTGGTTATAAAAACTGCTGTTGAAAACCATAAAAAGAAGGTAACGGTAGATGGTGATATCCAAAATACAGACCCCGTTAACGTGGATAATATAAGTAAAGGAGGGGAAACAATTGATTAACCCAAACGAGTTAAAGCTTGAGCAACGCGACGCTATATTTAACCACGATGGTTCTGATTTAATCGTTTCAGCCTCCGCAGGTTGTGGTAAAACCTTCGTAATGGTCAATAGGATTATTAGGCTTATTTTAGAAAATAAGCTTTCCGTTAACGAGCTTCTAGCCGTAACTTTTACTGAAAAAGCCGCTGACGAGATGAAGGATAGATTATCCGAAGCGCTAATCGATAGTATAATTAGTGGTAACGTATCACTTCGGCAAGATCTTTTAGATTTGCCTATGGCGGATATCTGCACGATAGACGCTTTTTGCTCACGCTTAGTAAAAAGATATTTTTACGAAATCGGCATTAGCAGGGATTTTGAGGTTATTTCCGAAGCAGATGCCTTCCGTCTTATGACCGAAGCGCTAAAAATGACGTTTGATAAATTTTATCTTGAATCTTCCCCTGATTTTTTAAGGGTAATCGATAGGTTTTCAAAATATCGTAAAGACGCCACTTTAAGGGACTACGTTAAAAAGATTTACGAAGTCGCTAATAGCGAGGCGGACCCCGACGCTTGGTTAGATTTAGCAGGTCATTACTATACTGCGCAAGGACTAGAAGAATTAGAGCAAGATTATTTACTTACGGTAAAAGATAAAATTAGTCAAGAAATACGTGTCGCCGAGAATTTAAAAAGGATTGCTTTAGATAAGGGTATAGCTAGCTACGCCGATAATATGGACGTGGTTATAGATGAATTAAACGATTTATTAAAGGCTAATTCTATTTATGAATACGCTGGTTTAGAAGTAACCCTTGGTGGCAAAATACCTACGGTAAAATTTTCGCCGGAAGACGAGTCTTTTAAGAAAAAGTTTCAATCTAAAAGAAGTGGTATTAAAGAGCGGTTAAATAAGCTTTTTGCGACGTTTGTCGATAAAAACGCAGTACGTAGTGGGGTTTTATCTACAAAAACCGATTATGAAGTAATAAAAAACCTTGTAAAAGACTACGCCAACAATTACTTTAATCTTAAAAAGGAAGAAAATAAATTTGATTTTAACGATATCGAAAGATTTGCGCTTAACTTATTAAGGATTGAAGAAGTCGGCAAAGCTGTACGCCAAAAATATAAAAATATTTTTATAGACGAGTATCAAGACGTAAACGGCGTTCAGGAAGAAATTTTTAGTCTTTTAGCCACCGATAACGAGTTTATGGTAGGCGACGTAAAGCAAAGTATTTACGGTTTCAGGGGTTGTAACCCAACGCTTTTTGATAACAAGCAAAAGTTGTATAAAGCCCAAAACAAATCGCTTTTATTAAACTATAACTTCCGTTCTGCGCCCGAAGTATTACATAAAGTTAACGATATTTTTGATCGTATTATCACGCCTGATACTTTCGGTATAGATTATAAATCCACAGCAAGGTTGGTACATGGTGGGTTTTATCCCGAACATAGTGGTAGGGTCAAATTACATACTATTATAAAACCTAAAGTAGATAAGAAAGAGTTAGAATCTAAAATTTACGATATCGTCGAAGCTGCTTCTATTAGCGAGATCGCCGACGACGACTATACCACTAAAAAAGTTTTAGATATCATAAAAAGCGAGCTTAATAAAGAATATTATCATACTAAGGATAAGGTTTATAAAAAGGTAACGCTTTCTGATATAACCATACTTTGTCGTAAAAAAGATCAAGGCATTATTTCGTTAATAAAAGGTTTAACAAAAAACGGGATAGGCGTTGTTTCCGACGTGGAAAGTAGCGTTTTAGAATATAAAGAAGTTAAACTTTTAATAGAACTTTTAAAACTTATTGATTGTTTTTATCAAGATTCACCTTTAGCAATATGCTTATTAAGTAAAATCGGTGGGCTTACCCCTAACGAACTTGCTACTGTTAGAAGTGAAGGTAATAAAAAACTTAATCCAGAAAACTCAAAAGATATAAAGGTTAGTTTTTGTGATTGTTTTGATGAAGTTAAAAATCATGATACCGAACTTGGTAAAAAACTAAAGGCTTTCGACGACTACGTTAAAAAGTTAAGACGTATGGCGGATTTTAAAGGCGCTAGATACGTTTTAGATACCGTTATTAAAGATAAAAACCTTTCAGCATACGCCCTTATAGATAAGCTAGGCACCATGCGTGAAAAACGTGTGGAAAGGTTTTTAAGTGAAACGTCTTTAGGTGGTAACGAGCTTTCCGTTAGGGATTTTTTATATAAGATAGAAAACAGCCCTAAAAGTTTTACGATTACCGAAACTGCTGGTGGCGAAGCCGTAACTATTATGACCATGCATAAATCTAAAGGATTAGATTTTCCCGTGGTTATCATTGTCGGGTGTGAAAAAAAGTTTAATTTTAAAGATATAGAAGGTAATATTTTAATAGATCGCCATTATGGTTTTGTACCGTGTTCTTTTGATGACGTCGCTCGTATTACTACTGATAATATCTTTTTTGAACAAGTCAAAGCATATATAACAAAAAAGACCTGTCAAGACGAAGCGCGTGTTTTTTACGTTGCAACTACTAGGGCAAAATATTCAATGCATTTAGTCAGCGTTGAAGGCGAGGTCGATGATTTTAGCCGTAAAACGGTTGCCGATGCTAAACGCTTTTACGAGTTTTTACCAGAGGACTTTCCTAAAGAAGTTTATAATAAAGATGATAACTTTAAGTTTGGCGAGTTCGATAACCAACCTATAACTAGCGACGCGTTAGAAAATGATGCCAACGGCAAAATAATTATAGGCATGCGTAATGAAGATTTAATTAGTAAAATTAAAGATAACCTTACGTATATATACCCTTATTTAGAGGACGTTGACCTTAAACTTAAAACTTCGGTAACGGCAAACTTAACTGGTGAAGATTTTACAATAAAAGATCTTTTAGAGGAAGAAGTTTCTTCAATCCCAGCACCCGTTCATAGGGGTACGGTTACGGCAGAGGAGGGTATAATTGCCCATAAAGTGTTGGAAGGATTTGATTTTTCTTCTTTAGATAACGTTAGTGGGGAGATTTCGCGCTTAGTTAAAAACGGTGTAATTACAGCTAATGAACGCTCCATACTTGACGAAGTTCGCTTGGCTAAAACCTTGCAAAACGATATCTTTAAAGAGATTATAGATTATAAACTTTATAAAGAACAGTACTTTGTAACAAATATCCCTGCAAATATGGTTTTAGACGGCGTTAATACCGCCGAAAGCGTTTTGATGCAAGGTGTTATTGATTTGCTTGCCGTTAAAGACGATAAAGCCATTATTATCGATTATAAATATTCAGGCAAAAGCAAAGATAGCTTGCTTAAAACTTACGCTAAACAGTTAAAGCTATATAAATACGCGGTAGAAACTTCTTTACAAGTTAAAGTTATAAAAACTGCGATTGTTTCGCTATTATCGGGTGAAACCGTCGTGGTGGAAGAGGATTAATAGTTTCTATCTAAAAGGCTAAATAATTACAAAAGACGGCAAATTATACGCCGTCTTTTTTGTTATTATTTTTTAGGGGTGAAATATGACTTTTTATTTATTAATGGCTATAAGTTGTTCGCTAATTATATTAATTTTTATCACTACTTATTTTTTAAAAATATCGTTAGTTCGTAAAATCGCGGTATTTTTATCGGCTTCAATATTTACTATATTTTTGTTATTATCAATAACCCTTTCATTTGGGTTATTGTCTAATTTAAACGTCGTAGTTTTAAGCTTAATAGATGCTTCGATAGTATCTATTTGCATTTCGTTTTACGTAATTTTACCACTTATAATTAACAAGTTTAATAAAGGTGAAATATATAAAATTTCATCGATTAACGACGTACGTACGCCATCGTTTTACCAAAAACCTTTAAAAAACGACGTGGTAGAAGTCATACGCGCAAAAAATACGGGTGATGCAAAAATAGTCGTGGCAACCCCACCTAATATAGGGTTTAGTAAAAAAATCATAGACGGATTAAATAAAATCAATTTATCCAAAGTCGATAGGCTTACTTTGTCTAAAATTAAGGAGTATTTTGATGATATTAACTTGACTAAAATTTCAAAGGAAGCTTTATCTAAAAATAATTATGAACTCTGTAAACTTTCCGTTAAATATAATTACGACCCCGTTACGGATAGTATTATTAATAAATAGTTGTTAAGCATCAAAAAGCAATATAAAGTTATATAATTGACTTTTATTTACGTAAGTGGTAAAATTATAAAAAACTAAGGAGGGCTTTTACGTGTTGGATGCTATCGGCCTCTTTTTTACCGAGCTGTTTAGTATGGGTGCTTTTTACGTTACGCTAACTATTCTTTTAGTAATTATAGTGGCTTTACTTATCGTCGTATCAATAGCACTTTTTAAACTTATAAAAGTTCAACGTAAAACGCTTAGCAGTTTATTTAAGTTGGCTAATTCTAACGTAGTTAACGATGATGAAGAAGCTAACTTAGTTGACGATAGTATTAGTGATACCGATACTACGTCTTTATCAGAAGAAGTTTTACCTGAATTTGACCTTGGCTTGGAAGAAGATAAGGTTGTTGTCCCCAAAAAAACTATTGCTGAAAAATACCTGCTTTTATCTGATAAAGATAAATCCTATTATGACGATATTATGTCTTATGCAGAAAGTTTACCATCGGTTAAGCGTAGCAAAAGTCTTATTGCGGATACGGTAATCTACGGTAGGGATACCATTATAAAAACGCAAATTAAACAGGGCAAGGTCGTGTGTATGTTTATAACGGCTAATGCTGAGATGAAGCGCATTTTAAAAGAAGAAAAGGCCACGGTTAAAGAAAAATCAACATCTGTTAAAGTTACCGACGATAAGTCTGTTGAAACGGTTAAAACCTGTATAGATTTAGCGTATAAAGCTTCTGATGAGGAAAAACGCTTAAAGCACTTAAAACACTTAGCAAAGCGCAGGGAAGATAGAAAATCAAAATTACAGTCAAACTAGCGGGATACCCCCGCTTTTTTGTTTGGTTGCATTTTTTTAGTTACGTATGCGCATTTTTTGTCAAATTTTGCAAAAAATAATACCGTGCAAACAAAAAAAATCAACATTTATATTATAATTAGCTTAATAACGATAGCTTGTTTAAGTTGCTATCAAAAACAAGTTTGTGTTGTGGCTGAACCTTTTTATGGGGATAGAAGTTTCGATATAGAAGAAATTTCTTCTTTTTATACTGAATACAAAAATTCTTCTAAAGAGCGTATTCATAACATAAAAATAGCGTCTAGTAAATTAGATGGAGTTTTTTTAGAAAGTGGTGAGGAGTTTTCTTTTAACAAAACCGTTGGGGAGCGTAGCGCTAAAAACGGATATTTAGATGCTAATATTATCGTTGATAAAAAGTTCATCAGCGGTGTTGGCGGTGGGGTTTGTCAAGTTTCCACAACCCTTTATAACGCCGTAATTTTGGCAGGGTTAAAAGTTACTGAATATCATCCACACACTTTAAAGGTTAATTACGTCTATCCATCTTTTGATGCTATGGTAAGTTACGGCTATGCAGACTTGCGATTTATAAATACAACTTCGCATCCGATTTATTTATCTGTAAAATG
>JAGANI010000067.1 GCA_017624285.1 Clostridia bacterium | reverse complement strand
TAAAAGCGTGGATATTGCCACGCTTTTTATTTTGCCAAAAAATGACATTTTGATAATTATAATTTTATAAATATTTTATACGTGTTTTTAGCTTAAAAAAATAAACTGGTATATATTACTACTTATAAAAACTAAGATATTTATATAACGTATTAACGGTGCTAAAATTAATAATATTGCAAAAATGACGTAGTACGTATACTGTCAAAATGATTTTTAACTAAATACGTATTGTTTATTTAGGTTAAAATAATTTATACTAATATATATCCTATCCCCTGGTAAAAAAGCATAAACACAATAACATTAAAGGTATTGTTAAAAGTTAAAATAACGATTTAATTACAAGTGCATTTAAGTTCTATAAAATTTTAATAACTTTACCTATTAACTGATTTTTGAATATTTTGACATAAAAAACGCTTGGCAAAAACCAAGCGTAAATTTTACTTTCTTCTAAACGTACCGATGGTTTCGGTAACGTTTTCTATCACGGCAAAAGTGTTGTCGTATTTATCTAAAATATTTTTAAAATCCACTATTTGATGTTTTGATACTACACAAATTAAGACGTCGCGTTGTTCACCAGTATACACGCCCTCACCTTCAAGTTTAGTTGCACCGTGATGTAAAGTTTCAATAATCTCTTTATTAATTTCTTTCGCATGGGTGGTAACTACTGTAAACTTATATGCAGATTTAGTACCTTTAATCATATAGTTACCGATATAACTTGAAATAAAGCAGTACAAAATACACAGTACGATTGGTTGATAGTTGTTTGTAAAAATAAATTTATTTGCTTCTACGTTATAAGCGTATACAAAATACGAACCCACCGCAACTACGGCGTTTATAATAAACGTAGCCCAAAAAAAGTTTACTAACGGGTTCTTTTTACTTGCCCATTTTGCTACTATATCCGTACCACCTGTTGAAGCCTCTAGCCTAACTACAATACCGTAGTTGACGCCACTTACTATACCACCTATTACACATGGTAAAATACCGTCTTGCGTTACGTATTGGAAAGATTCTACCCCGACGTAATCAAAAATTATGTAACCAAGCGCTGTTGCTACGCAAAAGGTAAAGGATTTTAAGCCAAACTCTTTATTAATACATAAACATGCAAAAATACATAAAGGCACGTTTACCACGAGTGAAAAATAACCAAAAATAGGTAGACCGGGAAAGAAATGCTCTAATAGCATCGCTATACCACCAAAACCTGCTGGCGCAAAGTTATTTGGTGCAATTAGTAATTGAAAAGCTAAACCGGAAACAAGTGCGCAAATTATTATAATTGAATATTCAGCGATAATTTTACCTTTCTTCATAAAAACACTCCAAAAGGAATAATTTATTATTCCTATCAAATTAATTATAGTACCAAAACACTTAAAAATCAAGTATTTTTAATAATTATACGCTTTGCTGGTTAAAGTAAAAAATCGCCGTCAAACGTCAATATATTAAATTTTAACAAATAAAAAAAGTATTTACTTAAAAAAATGGTTAAACTCCCCATTTATAAGATTGACATTTTAATTAATATATATTAAAATTAAGCATAATGGAATAATACGCGCTTGCGTTTTATGCTTTTTTGGGTTTAGGTGTAAATACTATTCCCTGCAAAACTTGTTATACATTTAGGAGGAATCTAAATAAATGAAGAAACTTACTATCTTGTTACTTTTAGTAACGCTTTTGTTTATTTCGGTCGCTTTCGGTGGTTGCAACGGTGGTTTTACCAACCCTGACGCACCTTCTACCGAACAAGGCGGTGGTGGTTCAAACCCTGGTGGTGGTCCTATCATCATCAACCCTGGCACAGGCACTAACCCTGGTGATCCTAATAACCCCGATCCTGAAACCAACTCTTACGAAATTTCTATCGTATCTAAAGGTGGTCTTAACCTTAACGGCGTTAGGGTACGCGCATTAAAGGGTGAAACTGCTGTAAAATCTGGTATATCTATCAACGGCAAGGTTGAACTTAACATGCCTCTTGACGAATACACTTTAGAGTTTACTAACTTACCCGAAGGGTATTTTATACCTGAAGGTGCAAGTTATAAAACTTCTGCTACGGATAATAAATATACCGCTATTTTTGAATCTAAGGTAATTGAATCAACTGCACCTAGCGGATACTTATACAAAGTTGGCTCGGTTATGCACGATTTTAGTTTCTCTGAAACCGAAGGCGGTACTTATACCTTATCTGAACTTTTAGAAGATAAAAAGGCTGTAATGCTTAACTTCTGGTATAGAGGTTGCGGTCCTT
Organism: Clostridia bacterium; assembly: GCA_017624285.1. GTDB lineage: Bacteria > Bacillota > Clostridia > Christensenellales > Borkfalkiaceae > UBA11475. The sequence goes on along the minus strand of JAGANI010000067.1, from coordinate 39,007 downwards.
GTAGGGCGGAATTCCCTGCAATTGAAACGGCTTATCAATCTTATAAGAGCAACCTTGAAATCGTAGCGCTTTCACACGAAGACGGTATGCAATCAATTGCCGCTTATAAGGAAGAAGTCGGTTTATCTTTTATGATGGGTAGAGATCCTAACGGCGCGTTAGGTAAACACTTTAGTGTTTCAGCATACCCCACTACTGTAATTATCGATAGATATGGTGTAGTTGCTTACGTTGACAGTGGTAATATTACCGACGCCAACGTTTGGAAATCTATTTTTGATACTTATACTTCAGACGATTACGTACAAACACCTGGTGAAGATGATGACGACAACCCTGACGAACCTATCGTTGAAAGGGTTAAGCCTAACGTTTCTATGCCGTCGTCAGACGTTATCGGTACGGCTATCGGTTGGACTGATGCTTCCTACTACCCTGAAGAAACCGACGAATATTCTTGGCCTTTTGTAAATGGTGGTGAAGATGGCGACACATACGTATACGCTTCTAACAAAGACGTTAACAACTCTTACGCTATTTTATACGTTGACTTAGAACTTAAAGAAGGCGACGTAATTAGTTATGAGTATAACGTTAATACCGAAGAAAACGGCGATATTTTATACGTATTAATAAACCGTGAAGACGTTGCTTACCATACTGGTAACAGTAACGGTTGGAAATATCAAAGACTTTACGTTGCACAAAAAAATCAAACGCTTAATCTTGCTTTCGTATACCAAAAAGATACTGAAGTAAGTGCTGAAAACGAGTTTGCTGGTATTAGAAATCTTAATATTACACAAATCGATTTAGAAGACGAAGCTATCGATATGATACGTGAGTGCGCTACTGGTACGACTACTTCTACCACACGCTACGACAATTATACCGAAGTTATCCTTGGTAACGACGGTTACTACCACGTTAAAGAATCTGACGGCTCAGCAGGTGCGCTTATCTTTGCAGATATACGTGGCATCACACCTTGGGCTGAATTAAGATGGGAAGATAGGGTTCATACCGACGATAATAATAATACACAGTATTATTATTCACTTTACGATTTATCCTTCTGGTATCTCCCCGAAACGCCAAATGATGACGAATTTATCTATAACGGCAACAACTACAACCAAGTTATGTACGACAGTTACGAAATGCAAGGTTGGGTTGGCTTACTCCCCGTAGATCAAACTCTTAAAAACATGCTTGACGACTTTGCTAAGCATTTCAATGCTAAAGTTGGCAAAGGCTATTGTTCTAACACTTGGCTTGAATTCTGTTATTACTATGAACACTATGGTCTCCCCCATATTAACGGTATATGTAACGAAAACCATAACCCTGTTTTAGGTATGTCGTTTATGAACGCTTACACCGTTACAGCCGACGTAGTTACCGAAGCTAATAACAAGTATCCGTTACAAATTAACCGTGGTGTTAAATTTAAATTTACGGCTGAAAGGTCTGGTGCTTACGCATTTAAAACGCTTGCAAACAGTAGCGTTGACCCGATGATTTTCATCTTTGATGAATATAGACGCCAAATCGCATCGCAAGACTGCGCTAACGATTACGATAGATTCTCTAACCCGTCATACGGCAATAACGCACAAATTTATTTATATCTTGAAGAAGGTCAAACGGTATATCTTTCGATGGCGTTATACTTCCCTGGTGATACTGGTAAATACGACTTTGTTATCGAGTATTTAGGCGATAGGGCTAAAAAGTTAGTACAAATGACGACTGGTGAAGGCTTATGGACTACCGACCTTGATACCGGTGCTTATATCTATATTGCTGAAAAGGCTGCTTATAACGAAGATACTGGTTTATACCACCACGTAACTTCTAACGGCGATTGGGGTTCGATAGTATATATCAACTTTGCACATCCGAACTTCTTTGATGCTAACGGCCACACCTTGCTTGAAATTATCGAAGCTGGTGAATTTAACTTTACTTCACAAGGTGGTGCTGACTTTACGCAAACGTTGTTAAACTACTATTACGAATCTACCGACGGTGTTGACGAAGACGACGAACTTTACGGCATGGTACCTGCTACGCAAGAACTTGTAACACTCCTTAACCACCTTGTACTTACCTATCTTGGTGAAGGTCCTGAAACTATGGCTTGGAGACAGTTTGCTTGCTACTATCAATACTTAGGTGATTACTCTGACGTATTATAATTTAGCATTAATAAAAAAGGCTCTTTTTATAAGGGCCTTTTTATTTTGCAAAAATGGTTATTATAATTAAAAAACTTTAATATAAGTTTTTATAGACGTAAAATTTTTAATAAAAATCTATAATTTTTGCTTCAAAAAAATAAAAATAAACGTTGGCAGGCTTATTTTTGCGAAAAATTACAAAAAAAACATATAAATAATGAAAAATTTTTTATATTATAGTTGAAAATTTAAAATATTTATTAGAGAATTATTATAACTAAATTTGTAAAAGGAGGTTTTTTATGCGAAGTCTGTTTAATCGTATTACTCCTGTAATCCTTGCACTTTCGTTAGTATTAAGTTTTGGTATGCTTTCAGCTTGTAAAGATGAAGAGCCTACCGATCCCCCCACAGCAACTGTTTTCACCGTAATCGTTAAATACGAAGACGGAACTGCTGTTGACGGCGCTAACGGCTGGGACGGATACGAAACTTGCGACATCAGAGTACAGTTTTGTCAAGTAGATGCAAGTTACGTGGTTGGCACATGCTATCCAACTGTAAAACTTGGCGCTGACGGTACGGTTACGTTTGACCCCGCAGACCTTGCAGGTACGGATTATCAAGGCAAGTATAAAGTTGCTGTAAATAATATACCTGTCGGCTACACGGTTGAACCCGAGTACAAGTACGTAGACGCTACCCCGCAAACGATTAATTTTATACTTAAAGCGGTTGCTTAACAACCACGGCAGTCTTTAGTTATAATACTAAGCGTTTCAAAAAGCAAAAAAAACAAATTAAGTAACAAAGTAACAAAACAAGGCAATATGCGGAGTAAAACATCCATCTAAAGCTGCCGCACGATGGGTTTTTATAAACGTATAAGTATAAAAAATTTTTTAAGGAGAAAATAACAAAATGAAAAAATTACTCACGGCTTTATTAGCGTCTGTATGTGTAATTTCTTGCGCGTTAGGTTTCACCGCTTGTGCTCAGGATCAAAAGTCTGATACTTCTGTTCCATCCATCTATATTAGTGAAGATGGTTATTGGGTAATCAATGGCGAAAAGACTGACTTCCTCGCTGTTGGTCAAGACGGTCAACCTGGTCAAGCAGGTCAACCCGGTCAAGCAGGTCAACCTGGTCAACCCGGCGAACCTGGCGAACCTGGTCAACCTGGTGAACCTGGTGAACCTGGTGTTCCCGGCGCTCCTGGCGTAGGTATTGCTTCGGTTAACTATTACGTTGACCCCTATACTGGCGACCAATTTATCGTTGTTGAATACACCGACGACACATATCAGATCAATCCGATTCAGCAATTACATAGAGCTACCGTTACCGATAACTATGGTTATCCGATGGAAGGCGTATGGCTTGAACTCTATTACTATGATGCTGATTTAGGTAACATGATTTCCGTTACTACGGCTGAAACAGATAAAAACGGTATTGCAAGATTTATCACTGCTTTAGATCCTGAACTTACCTATTCTGTACGTCTTAACGAACATGGCGATACCGAAACCGATATGGCATATCCTTACGGTTATATTCCTTTTGAATCTAAATCGTATAGTGATGACGACGTTAACCTTAACTTCGTTCTTACTAAGTCTGTTGGTATTAACTACGCTAAAAACTATGCACACCCCTACAAGAGAGCTGGTGTTGTTGACGGTGAACCTATCGAAACTAACGAAGATTTAACCGTAACTCTTGAAAACGGTCTTGCATACGTTTGGTTTGAATCTTACCAAAACCCTGAAACTACTGAAGAAGACGTTGTAACAAACGACGCTCGTATCGCAGCAGCTAAGATGGCAGCACAAGGTAAGTATAAGATTTCTATCGAAACCGACGACGTTACTGCACAAATCATGCATGCTAACGGCAGTGTAGCTTATATTCCTCAAAACGAAAAGGGTATCCCGAACAGTATCGTAACTGTTTCTGGTTACTACGGTGTTGTTGAAAACGCTTACATTGACGAAGTTAACTATTTAGGTAAAGATGCCTTCACTAGAGAAGATGCTATTTATCTTGAATATAATTCTTCTGAAGCAGCAAGCTCTAGACTTTTAGTTATTACTGGTGAACCTGGTTCTACCGTAACTATTAAGGCTGAAAGAGTTGCTGACGCTAAAGAAATTATCTATGCTGAAGAAAACGTTATTATGCCTACTGGCAACCCCGCTAAGGCTAACGAATCTGATAAAGATTTAGTTTGGATGTCTATTAACGGCAGCGTCGACGTTTACTTTAACGAAATTGATGGTTTCTATCACGTTAACTCTGTAGATGGTCCTACCCTCTACGTTAACTTAACTGGTGCTGATAGTGACAGAATCGGTGACGTTTCTATCTATGATGCACAATATCACGCAATGATCGGTAACGGTATTTACTTCCACATCTATAGAGAAGTTGCTCAAGATGGTCAAATCACTATCTACACCGATAACTATACACACTTAGTTAATACCTATGCTGGTTTAACTAACAGCGATGGTTTATATCCTGTTAATGAAGATCTTAAGAAGTTCTTAGACTTCTACGCTGGTAACTGTTCTGGTGCTATGGATGCTTCTTCACCTGAATATTTCTGGTTAGTTCCATGTATGTACTATGAACCTACTAACGGTTTACCAGTTGAAGGCGAAGGCTCTTTAAATGCTCCTTTTGAACTCAACTATGGTAAAAACACTGTTGCCCTTGTTGACGGTATTGCATACGCAAGCTTCACTGCACCTTCTTCTTCTTGGTACATGATTGAAACCGATGCTGACGTTATAGATCAATACGACAGCTTACTCGTTATCGCAGGTAACTCTTACTTATACCTTAACGAAGGTGACGAAGTTATGTTACAAGTAAGCAGCACCAACGATTCTGAAATCGTTAAGATTACTTCTGACTTCAATAAGGTTGAAGCTATTTCTGCTTCTGAAGAAGACAGTAAGGGTACTAACGAATCTAACGCTATCGCACTTACCGGTATTGGTCTTTACAATATCGTAATTAACACTGGCGTTTTCGAAGATGGCGTATACGTTAAATGGACACCTGCACTTGGTGGCGAAGGCGTTTACTCTATTACCATTAACTACAATGGCATGGGTTGGAACGTTCCTTACTACTTCTATAATGATAATTTATATGAAGACGGTATCGTTATCAGTGCTGAAGCTGGTGTAGAACACATCTTCCAATTCTGCTTCGGTGATACTTGGAGCATGACCAACGAAAACGGCTCTTACCTTGTAAATATTTCTAAGGTTAGCAACGTTCCTACTGTTGGTATGGATTTAACTACACCTGTTGAAGGTAAAATTGACGCTGCAAACACCTTTGTTGCTGTAATCGGCGACGACGTTGCTGAAGGCGAATACATGCTTACTATCGAATCTGATATGAGCTACTTCTTATCAGTTGCTGGTAAAGAAGCTGTACAACACTTTGATGGTGAAGAAACCTTTAGAATTTCTGTTAAACCTGGCGATTTATTATTCTTCTCACCCTTCTATGGTATGGAAGCTAACTTCTCTATCACTGCACTTGAAGTTGCTGAACCTCGTGTATTAGCAGACAAAGCATTTGCTGTTGAACTTGAAGAAGACGACGTTGTATATGCTGAAGACGTTGATAACGCTTACACCAAAGAAATTGAATTAGGCGCTAACGTAAACGGTACTTACACCATTAAGGTTACCAACATTATGGTTAACAATGCACCTGCTGGCGCAGGCGTATCTATCAATATCTGGAGACCTGAATTATTTGCTGGTTTCGGCAGATTACTTGACTGGAACTTCTATCCTGACGGTACTTCTACTGCTTCAGATAATGTTTCCGCATCTGAAGGTGCTAAATGGCTCGTTACCGCTTTAGGTGTTCCTGCTGATGCATACGTAACCTTTAACATTTTACTTGAAACTTGGACTGGCGAAGAAGATGACGATATCGGCGGTGGCGATGTTATCACTCCTGTAATTGTTACTACAGATCTTGATACTACCGCTATCCAATACAACTTTGCTACTAACAACGACAACAAGTTTAAGGTTGTTGCTAACGACGGTACTTATACCATCGCATTAAGTGGCGTTACCTTAGGTCAATACGTTGGTTCTATCGAAGTTTATGTAAATGGTGAATTTGTTGGTTACTACTCTGCTGATGATGAGTATGATTTTGTTAACGGCGATATCATTACTTTATTCCTTGCATATGACGAAGACGCAGCATTCAACTCCTCTATCGCTTTAGTAGAAGTTGTTGAAGAATCTATCCCTGGTGGTATCTGCCCATGCCCGAACTGCTCAGGCAACGGTGGTTCTACTACCCCCGACTTCGTTCCTAACTAATTCTCATTTGACGTAGAAGTTGCTTATGACCCAGCAATTTACATGTCTGCAGGTTACTATACTTTCGAGACTGACGTAAATGGTGCTTACTTCCTTGATATACCTGAAGATATTTCTTGTGATCAAGGTAACATTATCGTTTATGATGGCGAACCTATTGAATTATCATTTGGTGGTTGGACTGGTACCTTCACTATTAACGCATCATTAATCAACGTTGAAAACAAAATTTCAACCTCTGAAGCTTGGATTGAAGCTGGTGCTTCTTATAATATCGATTTAGAAGAAGGCACATATCAATTATTCTTCAATGGTTATCCAGAAGTTATCATTAATGGCACACCTGTTGATGCAAACTCTGATAACTATGTTGATTACTATGTTGTTATAGATTACGTTGATGGTATGACCATTGAACTCGGCACTTCTTATGGTTCCTTCTACAAAGTATATGCTGTATCTTACGTTGCTCCTACTTATCTCAATAGTGGCGATGTTGTTGGTGCTGGTTCCTACTTCTTTGATGCTGAACAGTTTACACCGTTTAACATTTATTTTGAAGAAGCTGGTACTTATACTTTAACTTTTGAAAATTCTTATTGGACCAACTACTACGTATACACATCTGCTGAAACAAAACCTGATTCTAACACAAACACTGGTTCTTACACTTGTACTATCACGATCGAAGTTGTTGACGTAGATGCTGATTACATTATTGTTGAAATGGATGATAATGTTGATTCAGATTTCTATAAGAACACTATTTTAATCGAAAAAGCATAATTACTTTACTTATTCTATCCTTCCGAACCGTTTAGATTTTAAAACGGAAGTTGGCAGCTAACGGAAGGAAACGAAACATAAAATAAGCCTGTGGGGTTTCCCACAGGCTTAATTTTTTTGTGGTATTTTAACGCCATTATATTAAAGCGTAAAAGCCCCAAAAACAACTTGTTTTTTCTACGGTATGAGATGCGAACGAAAGCCAAAAGGCTTTCTTAAAATGACTTGTTGCTTTTTAGTGTAGGAGATTCTTACGCTTGCGCTCAGAATGACAAGTGTGTTACATCATTATAAAAACGTTAGTGACGTGATACCCCCCTGTTGTTGCTGTCATTATGAGGAGCGTAAGCGACGTGATAATCCCCCTATTGTTGCTGTCATTATGAGAAGCGTAAGCGACGTGATAATCCCCCTATTGTTGCTGTCATTATGAGAAGCGTAATTGACGTGATAATCCCCTGTTGTTTCTGTCATTATGAGGAACGTTAGTGACGTGATAATCCCCCGTATGTTTATTTACCGCAAAAAAACCCAACGCAAGGCGTTATCTTACTAATAACACAAACCAAAAAAATTTAAAAACCCTTATACCTGACGAAGAAATACAATAAAAAAGACACCTTATTAAATAATAAAGTGTCTTATTCTTTATAAAATAATTTTTTTGTTTTTTAGTGATAAAAGTATTAAATATTACTTAAAAATCCCTTAAAATACGGTTTTTAGGACACCATAGCTGTTTCTACAATAAGTTTAAGTTCATCATAAGATAAACCGCCTTGCGTTATATTAGAAACTTTACCGTTTGTATCGATAACAACGGTTATGGGGTATGCGTTTTTACCACCAAGCACCTTAAATGCGTTAAACACGTCGTCAGGTAAACATCTACCAAACATCATGTCGTAATCACCCCAACCACGAGCATCGATAAACGCTTGAATACGGCGTCTTGTATAATCGTCATCGTCGTTTATGGCGATCATATTAATTTGACCGTTATAAAAATCGTATAAATCTTCAAAATGCGGGATTTCAGCAACACAGGGGTCGCAAGTTTCCTGCCAAAAGTTTATTACAGTAACTTTACCATTTAACTTAGTTGTATCAAAATATGATATAAAGTATACTGTAAACTCTGTATTTATATCTGCTTTAAAGGTTAGGTTAACCACGTCGCCTTTATTTACAACAAGTGAAGAAACTTCCACATCGCCATTAAAAGCCTTAACGTTGTTAGCGGAAATTTGTATCTTTAAATCCCCATCAAACTTAGCTGTAAAGCTATGCGAAACACCTGTAGGAGTTGCCGTTAACGTAGCTTGTGGGACGTTATAAAGCTCTAAACTAAACGAAGGAACTTCATCCCCAACCTGTACTACGGATGAGCCACTTGGCATCGGATCTGGCTTTAATATAATGTTATAATAAACCAAAGCACTTACCAAAACTACCGTTGCAACAATAGGTGCTGTAATCTTTAACCAAAGCTTGTTTTGACGGCTATACTTGGGCTTTTGGGGCTTATTAATAGCAGTTTTTACTTCTTGTGAAGTTGAAGTATTTTCAGCCGTTACCTGACGATTTTCGGCTTCAGTATTAGCGGGAACATTTTTTAATTTAGCAATATCAATAGGGCTATCTACCACGGGGTTTTTAGCTTCTTTATTTTTAAATATAAACTTAGACCCCTTCCAACTGATTGCATTTACCGGACATACGTCAACACACTTACCACAAGCGATACACTCGTGATCGCCCACCTTTTTGATATCCATAGGACAAGCATCTATACACTTACCACAATCAATACACTCGTCCTTATCGAGTTTTATGCCAAGTAACGCTATCTTGTTAAAGAAACCGTATATAGCGCCTAACGGACATATAAAACGACAAAAGAACCTAAAAATAAATACACACGCTACTATAAAAATTACTAAAAGAGCAAACTTCCACGTAAACAGATAATCTAACATAGCAAAAAAGTCTGAGTTAGCTGCTTCGGATAAAATGCCTATACCACCTTCAAACGTGCCTGCCGGACAAATATATTTACAAAAGAACGGTATACCCTTATAAAGTAGTGGGATTATAATTAATAACGCTAATAAAACGTACTTAAAGTAGGATAAAACCCTTGTTACCTTGTTCTTTTTGAGTTTTGGTGAACGAATTTTATGTAAAAGTTCTTGAAATAAGCCCATTGGACATAAAAAGCCACAAATCGTCCTACCCAAAAACATACCAAATAACACTAAAATACCTAATATATACATTATAGTAGGTTTAGAGTGCAATAGCAACGCATTTTGCAACGAACCAAGTGGACATGCACCCACCGCACCTGGACATGAATAACAATTTAGCCCTGGTACGCACATTACCTTAGTGTTACCTGTGTAAATAATCTCGTTCGGTTTAAAAAAACCTTTTATGTTGGCATTGAATAGTAACGCTGAATAAACTTGAATTATCCTACGCCTTGTTGGGGCGTGGTCTTTCAGCCATTGCCAAATTTTTATAAAAAAACCTTTAATCTTAGCCAAGACCTATACACTCCGTACAAATATTTATTGCTTTTTGTAAAACGTAAAATACGCCGTTTTTGCCATCATTATCTTTAAGCGCAATACCTAAAATTATAAATAACGCGCCTATAAAAATTATAACTATCCTTAAAATTAAGATAAACTTTTTGTTATCGTAAAAACGACTTGTATTAACTGGTTTTAAACCTTTAGTTAAATCTTTAAAACTAGGTAAAAAGCCATTACATATGTTACTAATTACGTAGTTGCAAACAATATTTACCGCAAACGCCACCATAAATATCGGTAAAACAATATACGCCATGCGTAAAACTTCTTCCGTAGCGTGGTTTTTATCGGTAAAAGACGACGGTAAAAACATATAAACCAAAAAGGCTATAATAGCAACCGCCCAAACGGCTAAAGTAATAATCTTTAACTTTTTAATTTTATCTAAAACACTATTATACTGGGCAAATAAAGGTTCTCTATCACCTTCAAACAAAGCGTTAGCGCTTATCAAACGCTTTTGGTAGCGTTTAAAAATATAAACAGGTTCGCTATAAACAGACGGTTTAGTATCTACCTTAAATTTAGTGTAAATAACTAGTACTGCAATAACCCAAACTACGTAAAAAATAAAAAACGGCAAAATAGTAGCAAGGTGCTGACTAGCGATTTCCCTAGAATACACAACAGCACCCACGCCCTTTGCTTTGCCTGTAAAATAAATATCTAATACGTTACCTAAAAATAGCGCGCCTAAAAAAACGGTAAGACCTACCGTTATCCAACCAAATATTTTACGTATCTTTAACGCAAATACTTTATCCATACAAACGCCTCTATCTATGGTTAATTACTATAGTAATTAAAATTTTACCACTTTTTTATTATATCAACACTTATCTTTATTGTCAAGGGGTTTTACAAATGTTTGACAGGCATGTCAAATATGATAATTACTTGACAAGTTTTATATTAAAAGTTATACTTAAAATAGAATATATTTTTGGGTTAAATTACACAATGGATAAGGTTTTATATAATTCTTACGTAAAAATACTTAAGGAAGAACTTTTACCCGCTATGGGTTGTACTGAGCCGATTTCGCTTGCATATGCTGCCGCTTTAGCTAGAAAAACTTTAGGCACTATGCCAAATAAGGTTGATATTACCGTTAGTGGTAATATATTAAAAAACGTTAAATCGGTTATCGTGCCTAACTCTGGTGGGCAAAAAGGCGTAAAAGCCGCTGCTGCTACCGGTATAGTTGCGGGCGACCCTGATAAAAAATTGCAGGTTTTATCTGAAGTTAGTGATAACGACAAACTTAAAATTAAAGAGTTTTTAGATAATACTGATATGACGGTTTCGCAATCTAACTCTGGTTGCGTTTTTGATATCGTTATTACTTTAAAAAACAACAAAGATAGCGTTACCGTACGTATAGAAGGTCATCACACCAACGTTGTTGAAATTAGCAAAAACGACGTTAAATTACACGTTGGCTCGGTTACTAACGAAAAGGATACTTCACTTACCGATAGAACTATATTAAACGTTAAAGATATAGTTGAATTTGCCAATATCGTTGATATCGACGACATTAAAGAAGTTATCGAAAGACAAATTAACTACAATACTGCTATTGCGGAAGAAGGTCTTAAAAACGATTACGGCGCAAGCGTTGGTAAAGTATTACTTAAAGCGTTTGGCGATAACGTACATAATAAAGCAAAAGCAACTGCTGCGGCAGGCTCTGACGCTAGGATGAACGGGTGTTCACTTCCGGTTGTTATAGTTTCTGGCAGTGGTAACCAAGGCATGACGGCTTCTTTACCAGTAATAGTTTACGCTAAAGAACTTGGCGTCAACCACGAAACTTTACTTAGGGCAGTAACGCTTTCGGACTTAGTAACCATACACTTAAAAACTGGTATTGGTAGACTTTCAGCTTACTGTGGAGCGGTATCTGCAGGCGCTGGCGCTGGCGCTGGTATCACCTACTTATATGGTGGTAAGTTTGACGACGTTGCACATACCGTTGTAAATGCGCTTGCAATTGACTCTGGTATAATTTGCGACGGTGCTAAGTCTAGTTGCGCTGCTAAAATTGCTTCTGCTGTAGAAGCAGGTTTACTTGGTATGGAAATGTACCGTAACGGCACACAATTTTACGGTGGCGACGGCATTTTAGAAACGGGTATTGAAAACACAATCGATAACGTTGGCTCACTTGCACGCGTTGGCATGAAGGAAACTGATGAAGAAATTATCCGTCTTATGATTAAAAATTTATCTAAGTAATTTTCTATCATATAATAATAAAAAAAGTTCAGTCAAAGCCTGAACTTTTTTTATTGAGAGATTTATGAAATTAAATGTTGATGTTTTCTTCGTAAACCTTTTTAAGGGTTGATTTTTGCTCTTCAGTAATATCTGTAAACGGCTTTCTACCTGCGCCGAGTTCGATACCCTGTAAGCTGATTAAATATTTAGATGCGCTAAATAATGCGCCGGTATCAAGTACAGCTTTTGTAATTGCGTTTGCTGATTGTTGGATTTTCCTTGCAGTAGCCATATCGTTATTATCAAACGCCTTTTTGATACGGATATACTTATCTACCATAAAGTTGAACGTCGTACCGATTGCGCCGTCTGCACCAGCAGATAACGCTGATAAGAAACACTCGTCCTTACCGGAATAAATAAACTTACCAGTTAAAGTTTTAACCCTTTCTAACACGAAATAATCCGTATCGGTAAATTTTAAACTTTCAACGTTTTTGATGTTTAAAAGGTCAATTAAGTTTTCAATTGAAAATTTAACGCCAGTATTACCTGGGAAGTTATAAACTAAAGTAGGCAACTTAGTAGCACTAGCTAAATCTTCGTAATAGCCTTTGATGCTTTGAAACGAGTATGCAAAATAGAACGGAGGAACTGATGAAACAGAGTTAGCGCCGACCTTTTCAGCATGGCGGGCAAACTCGATAGTGTTGTGGTTACTAATATCGCCAACGTGTGCGCAAACGTAAGCGCCGTCAGCTGCTTTAATAACGGTTTCTAAGGTTTTTTTGCGTTCTTCATCAGAAAGTAAAAAACATTCTGCTGAACTACCTGCAGCGTAAATACCGTCAGCGCCCTCGTCTAAAACTTTTCTAACAAGTTGTTTAAGAGCGTCGTAGTTAACGGATTCATCTTTATTAAACGGGGTAAGAATCGGTACTAAAAATTTTTTATCCATAAGTTTCTCCTATAATTATAAAAGTTCTTTAATATCAAAAATAGTGTATTTTATAGTGCTAACTTCACCAACTTCACGTTGATAGTAAGCAGTAAATATAGAACCGTCGTTAAGTTCTACAGAAGATGGATAACCTAAATCACCCGACTCTGAAATTTTAGAAATAACTTTTGGTTCTGACCAGGTTTTGCCATCATCAAAGGAAACTGTTGCCATCTCCGAACGAGGTTCACTCCTCTTGCCGTACGTCATAATTATAGCGCCTGAAGAGTGTCTAAAAAAATGTGGGGGCGAGCCGTCTACGTCAAACATAAAAGGCTTTTCCCAGTCAGAAATATTATTTTTTGACACAATGCCAACTATACGCATAACGCTATGATCAAAGTTTTTATGGTATCTAATACCAACTAAAACTTCACCATTATTAAGCTCGATAGCGTGTGGCTCACAATACAAGTCGTCAGCGTAATCTATCGGAATAAGCTGAGGCTCGGTCCAGTTATAACCGTCGTCAGAAAACTGATAATAAATGCCTTCGGGAAGTTCGTCAGTTTCTTTTTCTCTAGGGATATCAGTCCTTTCAATTGAAAAAGCCCTACCTACGTGGAAATATCTACCATCTTTAAGCACAATTGGACCGTGTGGACTAGAAATAGGAATTTTATACTTAACGTTAAAGGTTTTACCGTAATCTTCACTAACGGTGATGGATGAACAAACTTCATTTACATCAGCATTAGCGTTTTTATTAATATAATCAAGATAAATATCGGCGTTTTTGGGCTTGCGTTCTTCTACCATACGTTTTTGAAACTCAAACGTGTTGTTAAATGAAGTAACTAAAACTTGCTTACCTTTACCAGTTACGCCACCATCTCTATCGTCAAACGGGGTATTTACCACCGCAACGGGGTCGGAAAAAGTCAAACCATCGTCATGCGAAACAGTTAAAAGCGTCTGACCAAAGGGACAAATATGCTCGTATCGATTACCTGAAAAACCACAAAGAATATCGCCGTTATCTAACTTAGTAATAGTGGGCCAGCCTGAATATGCGCGTTCACCTTTACCTTGATAAATAATACCGAACTTCATACAATATCTCCTTTTTTATTTATTTTATAATAATTTATTATAAAAGACAATAACGATTTTGCTTAAAACCATAACAAAATTGTCCAATTTTTTTACTTTTATCTGTTGCAAAGTTTTTTATTATTTTATATAATTTAGATATGGGAACAAAAACAAACTATTTTAGCATTGGGCAAAACCCTTTTATAAAATCTGGTATAGACGGGCAAGAACCTATTTTGCTACTAGTAAACAAAGTTAATTACGATAACTCTGGTAACGCGCCACACTCTCACCTTTATCTAGAAGTATTGTGCTTTTTAGATGGTGAGGGATACTTAATGCATGGCAAAAATAAGTACGTTATAAATAAGGGTGATATTTTAATAGTTAACCCTGGCGTAATACATTATTTAAGTAATGACAACGACAAGCCGTTAGAGTTTTATTCACTTTTACTAGATAATATCCATATTGAAGGATTAAAACCAAATTCGCTATCAAAAACACCTATTATACATAAACGGCATGATACGGATACCACCATTTTAAATTTATTTAATAAAATTATATATGAAATTTCTGCTAAAAAAACTGGTTGGTATTTAAGCGTTAAGGGGTTGTGTTTTGATATGCTTTCAAAACTATATAGGATTGACCAAACACAAAACAAACCGCAAATTACTGAAGATAACGAAATATACCGCGTTAAAAATTATATTGAAGAGTATTATTATAACGATATAACGTTAAAAGAATTAGTAGACATTGTTTTTGTTAATAAATACCACTTAATACACTCATTTAAAAAACAGTTTAATATTTCGCCTATGCACTATTTAACAATAGTAAGAATTAACCGTGCGAAAGATTTACTTACTAAAACTGAAATGAGTATTGCTGAAATTGCTACTAAAGTAGGTTTTAATAACCCCGTTTATTTTGCAGAGCAGTTTAAAAAAGTTATCGGCACAACGCCTTCTATTTACCGTAAAATTACAACTGAATAATTTTATTTTTTGACATAAAAAAAGAGTTTGCTTAAAGCAAACTCTTTTTATTTTATAATAACCATAGATAAGCAACTAAAACTATCAACCCAAAGGCTAAAATAGTACACAAAAGAAACGGTAAATATGCTAAAAACGCACCTTTAACCATACTCCAATATTCTTTTTTTGTAACTTTTACCCTATCTTTACCACCCTTCTTTTTTATATTAGGGTCGTACCACCGAAAACCCTCGACGTTCATATCGGCAAAGGTCGTTTCGGTATCGAGGTCGTCTTTTTTATAATCTTTTGCCATAATTACCTTTAATTATTTTTTAGATGATGCTTCTTCTTCCTTGATTTTAGCGATTTCATCATTAAATGCTAAATTTTCTTCTTCACTATTATATAAATGACAAGCACAAAAGTGTCCGTTATTAACTTCTTTATACTTAGGACGGATATATTCACAAACTTCCATACATTTATCACAACGGGTGTGGAATTTACCGCCCTTAGGTGGGTTTACGGGAGAAGGAATATCACCTTTAAGAATAACACGGTTCATCTTTACGTGCGGGTTTGGTACTGGTACCGCAGAGAAGAGTGCCTGCGTGTAAGGATGTAAAGTGTTGTTAAAGATTTCTTCCTTAGAGCCGTATTCAACCATACTGCCAAGGTACATAACGCCAACCTCGTCCGAAATGTGCTTTACAACGGATAAATCGTGCGAAATAAATATATAAGTAAGCCCTAAAGTCCTTTTAAGATCAATAAGCATATTGATAATTTGCGCTTGAATTGATACGTCTAGTGCCGAAACAGGCTCGTCGCAGATAACAAGATCTGGTTTTAACGCTAATGCCCTTGCTATACAAATACGCTGTCTTTGACCACCCGAAAACTCGTGCGGATAACGCTCGAAGTAGTGGGGTTGCAAACCACACATATCCATAACGCTTAAAATGTAGTCGTGATAGTTCTTTTTATCAACGATACCATGTTGCAAAGCGGATTCCCCGATAATTTCACCAACGGTTAAACGTGGCGAAAGACTTGCATAAGGATCTTGGAAAATCATTTGCATATTAGGGCGTAACTTATCAAACTCACGATTAGAAAGTGATGTAATTTCTTTACCGTTAAAGTAAATTTCGCCACCGTCGTGTTTTTCATCATAAAGCCTTAAAATGGTCCTGCCCATAGTCGACTTACCACAACCAGATTCACCTACGATACCTAAGGTAGTACCCTTTTTAATGGAAAAACTGATGCCGTCAACTGCCTTTAAATGCTTAATGGGTTTACCGAAAAAGCTTCTAGCAACGACGAAGTATTTGCTTAAATTATCTACTTTAAGAAGGGGTTCTTGATTGTTGGTTTGATTAATAATTTCTTTATCCATTATTTAACCCCCTTTTGATAATCTTCATACAAGTAGCAAGAAACGCTGTGCGTATCGCTTACTTTTACTAATTGAGGATACTCACCCGAACACTTTTTAATACATTTTTCGCATCTATCCCTAAAATAGCAATAGTTAGGCATATTAATTGGGTTAGGTACGAAACCCGGGATACAGTAAAGTTTATCTGTTTCTTGATCAACGGTAGGCTTACTTTTTTGTAAACCGATAGTGTAAGGATGCATAGGCCTATCAAAGATGTCTTCGGCAGTACCCATTTCGATAACCTTACCAGCGTACATAACTACGACGTAGTCAGCCATTTCAGCAACGACACCAAGATCGTGCGTGATAAGCATAATTGAGCCGTTGATTTTTGTCTTAATTTCCCTTAATAAATCGAGAATTTGCGCTTGAATTGTAACGTCTAACGCCGTAGTAGGCTCGTCCGCAACGATAAGTTTGGGGTTACATAAAAGCGCGATAGCGATCATAACACGTTGACGCATACCACCGGAAAGCTCGTGCGGGTATTTTTTATAAACACCTTCGAGATCGGCAATACCTACTAATTTTAACATTTCGATACTGCGCTCTTTAACCTTTTCTTTTGAAATACCTTCGATATGGAGTAAACCTACTTCGTCAAGTTGATTACCGATAGTAAATACAGGGTTTAACGAAGTCATAGGTTCTTGGAAAATCATAGCGATTTCCCTACCCCTAATATTACGAACTGCGCTTGTAGGCATCTTAGCGATATCAACTACACGCTCTTCCATCTCGTAAAGGTTACCGCCCAACTCGTTACGTTTGATGATAGGTTTACCCTTTTCATCTTTTTTAATACGTTCAACACCGTTTTCGTCTACTTCTTTTTCGTAAACGGGTATCTTTTTACCACGAACGTTTAACTTGAACATGTTTGACTTAAAGCGGATTGAACCACTAACGATTTGACCACTAGGTGCTTGCACTAATTGCATAAGTGAAAGCGACGTAACACTTTTACCACAACCAGATTCACCAACGACACCAACGGTTGAGCCTGCAGGTATCGAGAAGGTTACGCCGTTTACTGCTTTAACAGTACCTGCGTCCGAAAAGAAGTAAGTGTGTAAGTCGTCAAATTCAATAACGTTGTTTTCGTCTTTCATTTCGGTAGTGTATTCATCTACCTTAACTTTACGTTTTTTACGTTTTTCAAAATACTTGATCGCTTTAGAATTTTCCTTAGAGATGCGTTTTTGTTCTGCACGGGAAATATAATGCGAGTTTTTTGCCTTTTTAGGGGCTTTTTCTTTTTTATCAGTCTTGGTATATTTTTTACCTTTGGAAATGGTCTCCTTGATGCCCAAAACCATCATGGTAATAAGCGCTGCTGCAAAAGCAATAATGCCTAATAAAATAATCAACACTAATACAACTGTATAAACTTTTACCATACGTTACCTCTTCATTTTGGGGTCGAAGGCATCACGCAAGCCGTCACCAACAAAGTTGAACGCAAGGATTGCAAGCGTAATACAAATACCCGAACCCAACCATAAGTTGGGGTAAAAATCCCTATAAACGGCTTCTGACGCAAGGTTAATAAGGTTACCCCACGTAGCAGTACCGTCGGGAGCGCCTATACCTAAGTAACCTAAGGTTGCTTCCATTAAGATGATACTACCCAAACCTAACGTCATAGAAACGATAAGTTGTGGTATAACGTTTGGCATTAAGTGTTTAAATATCTTTTTACCGGTGGATAAACCCGAACATTTTGCAGCAATCATGAATTCTTGCTCTCTTAAAGAAAGAATTTGACCACGAACGAGTCTTGCCGTACCCGTCCAACCGAGTAAGCATAAAACCACCATCATTAGGTAAAGTTTGGTAATACTTTGTTCTAAGCCGATAGCGTTAAATAACATCGAAAGTATAAGCATGATAGGTATTTGAGGTACACAACTTAAAATATCTACTATACGCATTATAAGTTGGTCAACCCATTTGCCAAAATACCCTGCCAAGCCACCGAGTATAACGCCTAAAATAGTTTCTAAAATAACTACGACGAAGCCGATAGTAAGCGAAACCCTACCACCGTACATAAGTCTTGTAAATACGTCGTAACCGTCGTCATCAATACCCATAATATGCTCTTTAGTGATGTTACCTAACTTATTCCACGTGGGTGGGTCGATAACAGGTACTTCTAACGCGGAATATTCCACCCCGTCGATGACGTAAACCATTTCGTTAGCGACGGTTCTATCAACTATGTTGGCGGGGTTGGTATCACGCTCCATTTCGCCCCATGGGGAGAAAAGCGGACCTACGAAAGAAAAAAGAAATAAAATTATTAACGTTACAAGCCCGAAAACCGACAATTTA
Source organism: Clostridia bacterium (assembly GCA_017624285.1). Lineage (GTDB taxonomy): Bacteria > Bacillota > Clostridia > Christensenellales > Borkfalkiaceae > UBA11475. Next base: position 20,033 of record JAGANI010000067.1, on the reverse strand, counting down.
GAACGGAAAAACCTTTTTAATATAGTCGCCGTCGGGGATAAAACTTTTGCCCTTTCGTTTAAATTTTCACCATGAAGGTCATCCTGCTTGTTTTCAGAATTAAGCAAGGAGTTATTATTTAACTTTTTATTGAGTTCTGCCATAATATCCTCCCTACTTTCTAATTTTAACTCTCGGGTCAACGACTGCGTACATAAGGTCGGCTAAAAGTATACCGGCAACCGTCAATACAGCGATAAACATATTGTAGCCCATTGCGAGCGGAATATCACCTATTTGAATTGCGTCGTAAGCAACTTTACCGATACCAGGGATATCGAAAATCGTTTCCGTAATCATCGCGCCACCAAAAAGCGACGGCAACGTGAAAGCTAATTGCGTAACAAGCGGAATAAGAGTATTTCTGAAAACGTGTTTGTATACGACTTTATTTTCAGATAAACCCTTTGCCCTTGCGGTTCTGATGTAATCTGCATTTAAAACTTCTAAGGTGTTAGTACGGGTATACCTCATAAGACCACCGATAGATAAGACGGTCAATACGAACATAGGAAGCACTAAGTGCCATGCTTGGTCTAAAAACAACCTAAAACCAGTAAAACCCGAGCCTGCCGTTGCGATACCACCAGTTTCAAACCAACCGAGGTCAACAGCAAACCACTTAATAACCATATTACCTAGAAAGAACGACGGGAAAGCCATCGATACCATACAGAAGAAGGTACAAAAATAGTCGAACTTGCCATATTGATTGCAAGCACATTTGATACCTAACGGTATTGCTATGAGCATTTGTAATATCAAAGATATAAACTAAATGATAAACGACGTACCCATATATCTGCCGATAACGTTTTCAACCTTATCGCCGTATTGGAAAGACACACCCATATCACCGCGCATAAAGTTGCCGAACCACTCGAAATAACCTTTGACAATACCCATAAACGAATTATCGTCAAGCCCATACAGAGCAAGGATACGATTCAAGTCTTCTTGAGTCATACCACCACCCTGTATTTGGCTACTAAATTTTGACGTAATATAATCGACAGGCATCATTCTGATTAAAAAGTATATAATCATTGACACGCCGAACACGATAAGTAAGGCGAGCAATAATCTTTTAATGATGTATGTTAGATTTTGCATTTTTTATCTCCGTTTTACGAAGGTTTAGTTATATTCTACTTCCCAAATTTTACCTAAGGGACCCATATAGTGTGAAGTGTTTTGTACTAAAGATGATGCCTTAATAACGTTTTTGTTGTATACGCAGAAATCGTTTCTTTGATACGTGGGGAGTTCTACGCAAAGATCCATAACGATATCTAAACATTCTTTGTAAAGCGCCTTTCTTTCTGGGTTAGACATAGTTTCTCTTGCAGCGTCGATCTTTTGTGCGAGAAGATCTACAAGAGGTTGCTCGTATGTGTAAATGTTGTTAGTATCGTTTACAATACCGTTTTTGTACCAGTTGTTGGTAGATGCTGCTTTACTATCTTTATGGTAAATTTGATACATATCGGGGTCAACGCCTGACGACCAAGCTGCTGCCCATACTTCTAAGTTACCAGTATTTAACTTCTTTAATGCTTGAATATCGGTACTTACGGTAATATCAAAGCCTAACTTATTAAGTCTGCCTTGTGCGTCGATAAACATATCGTATGCTGGGTGGTTTTTAGTTTCACCTGCAATAGTAAAGGTAAACTTAAGAGTTCTACCATCGGCGTTACGTAACTTGCCGTCAGAACCTTTGTTGTAGCCTGCTGCTGCGCAAAGATCTAAAATTTCTTGATCGTCGGTGGTGTAAAGTGCGTCTTGTTCACCTAAACCATCGGGGTATGCCCACGAAGTTGTAGACATAGGTCTGTAAATTAAAGAACATAAATCTTGGTAATAGTTTCTCTTAATGATGGAAGTATCCATAGAGATCATAATAGCCTTTCTTACCTGCCATTCGGGAACGAATTTGGGGTTAATACCAACGTAACCGTAACCTCCGGTAGGATAAGAAATAAGATTTAAGTGGTCTTCGCCTTGTACCATAGCTTTGTTTGCAGGCGTGCCGTTAGGTTGACCGTAGTCGATTTCGTTAGCGGCAAGCGCAGTGATGATTTTATCATCACCCATAACCTTATAGGTTAAGTTTTTAATCTTAGCGTTTTGGATATTTTTACCCATAGTGTAGAAGTAATCGTTACGGGTATAATATACCATGTTGTTAGCGTTAAAGTTATTTTTAGTAACGGTAGAACCGTCGTAAGAAGTTGCTTTATAAGCGCCTGCGCCTACTGGTAAACCGTTTTTATTAGGATCTTGAAGAACGTCTTCAAAGAAGTCTAAATCGTTAGATTTTACACCAAAACAAGTAGTGCCGTTGTAGTTGTTAACTGCCCAGCTACCACCATAGTAGTGCATAGGTGCAACTGAGAAAGCAAAGTTATACTTAGCTTTGGGGTCAATACCGTTGATAACGATTTTTAATACGTCGTGTTTTTCGGTTAAAGTTTTGCCGTTGAAGGTTTCGCCAGCGTTTAATGAGTAGTAAGAAATACCAGAAATAGATTTAACCCTTTCATTATCTGGGATATTAGCGTAATAGCTACTACGAGCGTCTGCTGCGAAAGTTTCTAACGCAGTAGAAGCCGTTGCCCAGTAAGACACGATGTATTGAAGTTGTGAGCGGTCGTCCATATAGTTAGAGTAAACCATATCGATAACGCAATCTCTAGTTAAGTTTGTAATAGCGATTTCTTCAGAAACGTTGTTTGCGGACATATATGCCGAAACTTTAGTAGCTGAAGTAGCTTCAGCGATTTCAGCAATTAATTGTTCATCACGAACTTCACCAGCGCTACCACCAGTTTTAACGCCGTCAACGTTGGGATCTAAAGTAGTAAGATATTTACCGTCAGAGCCTTTAACTTCTTCTTCAGCATTAGTGGTCGGGTTAAGACGACGTTGGTTAACAACTACGCCTTCTGCATATAAATATGCCTGCCATGCGGAAGTAAAGTTATGGGTTTCTTGATAAGTTTCTACCCAACTGGTTTGAATACTGTTCCAGTCAGCGGTAACTTCTTCACGGAAGATTTCCTTAACGGTTGCTAAGTCCTTTTCGCCTTGAGCATCTAAAGGCTCGTTATCAGCAGAGTATTTGATGAGCGCTGAAATTCTGTTTTGTGCTTCAAGATAGAATTGACTATCGGTGTTGGACGAAGAATCTTCGTTATAGTTAGGATCTTGCGTTCTATAAGCCATTAAACCTTGAATATCCGTTGAATACATAGTATTTGAACCCATGTACATAGGATCAAGATATACGTAAAGGTTGAAAAGTACGTCCTTAATAGTTAAAGGTTGACCGTCGGAGAACTTCATACCGTTTTTGATAACGAATTCATATTCCGTTCTACCTTCTTTACTGCCGTTTGCAATAACCGAACCACCTATTTTAGAGTCGTAATAGGTAGTTTTTAAGTCTTGTGTAACGGTAGGCCAATCATCACCGTAAACGATTTCACCTTTATCGTTTAAGTTAAGCATATTAACTTGGGTCATACCAGCGATTTCACTATCGTTTAAAGTCGTTGCAAAGAACGGGTTAAACTTACCGTCTAAAGCGCCGATTGCAAGACGCAACGAACGTGTTTCAGCATCGTAAGATGAACCGCCGCCACCACCGCCGCCGTTATCTTTATTACAAGCAACTGCGGGGATGATCATAAGCAAACATAATACGAGACTTAAAACTCTCTTAAAAATGTTTTTCATAAAATATCTTCTCCTTTAATTTTTAACTATATTTCCAATACACCGTCTTCTACTATAAGACCGGGATATTTTGCCATAAACGCGCTATCGGATGGGATTTGTTCACCATCAGCTATTACACCGCCAAACAACCAGTTTTGCTTGCTGTCTGCATCGGGGATATTAGATACCGAAATCGCTGCGGGTTTTGAAATTTTTACTTTAAGGCCATCGATTTTGAAGTTATCAAAAGTAGCGCCGTCTTCTACAGCCTTACATACGCCGTAAATATTTACCGGACCTGTACTTACCTTAAATTCTACCGAAACGTCTTTAAGCGTTAAGTTGTTGATTTTTGCAGTAGATTTTAACGTGCCGAATATCGACGCAACTGCGCCAGCCTTTAACGTTGCCGAAGTAAACGTGATATTGCTTATCGTGTGGCCGTTGCCTTCGATAGTAGCGTTAACTGAAGTTAAAACTGCTACCGAACCGTTATACGAGATATCTTTACGCAAGTAGAACTTTTTAGAAGACGAATATAAGTTGTTAAACATATTTCTAACTTCTTCGATAGTATCTACTACTTCCCACTTGCCTTCGATATACTTGGCGTAAACGACGATGTTTTCACCATTAGTGGGACGATTGTAAACGTTGCCACAAGCCTCCTCGTTACAAGCTTGGTCAGAGTAAGTGTAAAGGAAGGTGTAACCGTTAATTTTTATCGGGCCATCGGTTAATACCGCTGCCGTTTTATTAACGAATTCCGACTTAAAGATAACGTCGCCGTTAGCGTAAGTATTGCCGTTTTCGTCAGTAACGGTTTGGTCGCCGTCTATAAGTAAGCGATACTCTAACTTAACGTCTTCTACCCACCTAGCGCCGATATACCAAACCTCACCCTTAGAGATTGTTGAAAAATCTACTGGACGGGTTTCGTCTAAAACTAAAGCGCTTTGGGTTTCATCAGTAAAAATCGGGTTGCCGTTAGAATCTTCTAACGCGTGATACCAGCCGTCAAGGATAAGCGTATCCATTTTAATATGCGGTAAACCTGCGGTAATAAGGTTGCCATCACCCGATTGTTTATCAGGGTCTTTTTCAACTATCTGATAAACGGGTGCGCCCGACTTATAATAGATACGCATAACGCGGGTATCTCTTAAATCGTTGAAATACCCTTCGTTAGCATAGTAATTTACGGTAGCGTCTGCGCCGAAGTTATTAATCTGCTCGTCAATAGGGGTCATACCTATTTTACAAGCTGGTAATACAAACAGCATAAATAACGACGCTAACATGATTATTAATTTGATTTTTAAACTTTTACGCATCTTCTCTTTTAACCTTCCTGATTAAAATTATTACGCCGAGTGAAACAAGCATTGTGAATACCAAGCCTAAATCCATAGTAAATACGCTTGACTTGCAACCACCGTCGTCCTGATTATCTTGTACGGGAGGATTGGGGTTAGGATTATCGTCAACTGGTTTAGCCGAAACGCTAATCGGTACACGGACGGTTTCGCCGTAAGCGGAAATCACAACGTAACGATGGTATTCGGTAAGTGCGCCTTGGTAACCTGCATCAATGGATGCTTTTGTCATATCAACTGCTTCTTGAGAGTAATCGTCGTAGGTTACGATAAGTTTTAAGCCATCCATAACGAAAGATTCACCAGCGACGTAGTTAGTCTTATAAGTTGAAGTTGAATCGATTGTGAGTGAAGATACCCTCATATTGATACCAAAGCGTTCCTTAACAGGTTTTAAAGCCTTTTCGATATCGTAAAGTTTATTGATAAGGTCAACGTCTTCGGTTAAGAAGCCTAATTGAACTTCACTCTTAGTGTTGTTTAAAAGTCTGTGCGCTTCTTTGACTTGAGCAGAGAAATCTACTATTTGTTGTTTTAACGTATCGGTTATCGGTTGATTGAGCCATAAAGAAACGGTATCAGCATCGATAAACGAAGTTAAAGCTTCTTTAAGCGTTCTAGTGGTATCGTCCATAAGTTCGCCTAAAAGTATCCTTTCGCCAAAGTAAGTCTTGTAAATATAGTTATCATAACCGTTACCGTTGGTCGGATAACGGAGAATAAGTTTTGATGAAGTGGGTTTAGAGAAATCTTCTAAATTTACGTAGTTTAATAAACTGGTTTCAAAGTTGATATACGTTAAACCCCTAAAGCCGTCAAGACCGGTTTCCATCATTTCGGTTAAAAGTTTGGGCGCTGTAATTGCGTTAAAGGTGTAATCGGTAATGCCCGAAAGCGCAAACGCACCCGAGCCGATTGATTTAACGCTATAAGGTATAACTAATTTTTTAGCAACGCCTTCGTTTAAGCCTGAAACCGCATACGCCTTGATGGTTACAGTGCCTTCTTTAATAGAAATAGTTTCGCTTTGAGCAATTTTTGCCGACGGGTACGCAACAAGCTCGTATTTAACTTTATCGTTTAATTCATCTTGTACGTAACGATATAAAACGCCGTCGTCTTCAAAGAAGATAGTATTATTATCATCAACCTCAAAGCCTACTAAATTGCTTGCGCTAGAGAAGGCTGCCGCACCGATTTTTTCAACCTTAGCGGGGATTTTGATAGCCGACATATTACCACCGAAGAAAGCGTAATCGCCTATAGAAACTAAGTTATCACCTAAAGTTACCGCGGTGTAAGTTTTAACGAGTTCGTTATTAGCAAACGCATTTGAACCGATAGTAATAGCGCTTTCTAAATTAAGTGATTTAAGCGAAGTACAATCGATAAACGCACCAAGACCTATGATAGTAACGTCTTCTAACCCATTGACGGTTTCAAGCGCGCTACAGTATGCAAACGCACCTTCACCGATTTCAGTTACGGAAGATAATTCAATACTCTTAATAGACTTGTTACCGTAGAACGTGAAAGGTTCAATATAAGTTGTTTTATTACCTAAAACAACCGTTTTAAGTGCCGAAGCGCCTTGACCAAACGAACTAAACGTATAAGTACCGGTTACGGTAGCGTTTACACCGTAATTAACGGTTTCAATCGAGGTACAACCCCTAAAGGTAAACACACCAAGATAATTAAGCGAGGGTAAATCAATAGTTTTAAGCGACTTACAGTTGCTAAATACCATATTGCCCATATAAGAAGCGCCGTCAGGTAAAATAATGTTGCTAATTGACGTATTTGCAAACGCCATATCGTAAATTGCTTCAAGTTTTGAGCCGTTTTCGAAAGTAACCGTTGCAAGGCTTGAGCAACCTGCAAAGGCATTAGCGCCAATACTTAACACGTTAGCGTCTACTACAAAACTCTTGATAGAAGAATTTTCGAAAGCGGAGTCTGAAATTTCAGTTACGTTTGAAGATAAAGTAATGCTATCAATATTTAAGCCTGCGAAAGCGCCCTTGCCAATCTTAACTACACTTTCGGGTACGGTAAGATTTGTTACGCCAGCTTGTACGGTAACGCCTTCAAACGCGTAAGGCATGATATAAGTAGTGCCGTCTTTAATAGCAAAGTCGGAAGTGATTTCGCCAACGACTTTTACTAAAGTAGTGCCGTCATAGAAAGCAACGCCTTCTTTATTGACACCAGAGCCTGCAACTATGGTAACAGGTGAATTTTCAAACACGTTAGTGCCAAATTCCGTATTACCAGTATAAACGAATTCAGTTAAACTTTCACAACCGCTGAAAGCGTAGTCCCCAACGTATGAAACGTTATAACCGTTAAAGTTTACTGTAGATAAGTTAAAGCAATTACTAAACGCGTTGTTGCCGATATTAAATACAGTATCTTTTTTAGCAGCGTCGCTGTCCCCAAAGTTAATAGTCTTTAAGCCACCGCAGTTTTCAAACGCATTTGCGGGTACGTTAGGACAATTAATAGTGATAGTTTGTAATTTTGTACAGCCCTTAAACATAGCGTAACCAAGCGCAGTGGTTTGACTTGTTACTACGTTAGTTAAAGAAGTACAACCTGCAAAGACGTTATCACCTGCCATCCTTAAACCTGTGATATCGATATTTGCAAGTGAAGTACAAGCAGGCGCGTATTTAGCGTTGCCGTCGTCATCGTAATAGTTAAGTGATGAGAAAACGCCGTCGTATAACGTTGCCATCTTGTACATATCAACGATTTCAGTTAAAGAAGTACAGCCTGTGAACGCGTTATCGTCAACCGTAACGATTTTTACGTTAGAAAGATCGACCTTTTTAAGTTTAGGACAGTTGAAGAAAGCCTGTTCGTAAATAAGTGATAATGCGGATTCAGGAACTTCAAGCTTTGTGTCATCAATAAAGTAAACGTATTCAAGCGCAGAACAGTTCTTAAACGCTCTCGGATGAATTTGAACTACCGTTTTAGGGATAATTATCGTAGTGATATTATCGTTATCCTTAAACGCTTCTTCCCCGATATACATGATGTTTTTATCGTCGGGGATTTTTACTACGCCACCATCACCGTGATATTTATTGAGCGTAAAGTTTGATACGTTGAACGGGTCTTGTACGTCAAGCGTTACGAACGCTGAGTATAAAGTTTCCTTCTCGCCGTCCATGATGACTGCAGTTATAGTAACGATATCTTCTTCTGAATTAACCTTAACCACACCGTCTTGAGTTACGGTAGCGATTTTCTCGTTAGAAGATTTCCATTTAAGTTTAAGGGCATCAGCGGGATAATACCATGGGTCGATTACTACGGGAAGTGTGAAAGTTTCACCCGCGTTGACGTCAACCATACCTTGCGCCCTAACGATACTGCCCTCGCTGTTTTCAATCATACCGAAAGAAATTGACGGTAAATTAAGTTTAACGTCGCTATCGGTTACGGTAACGTTAACCCTTCTAGAAACGCCGTTTGCAGAAACGGTAATTACCGTAGAACCTGCTGAAACGCCGAAAACTTCACCATTTTTAACTTTAGCGATGCTGGGGTTAGCAGACGTCCAATTAAAGTTAGAAAGGTTTGCGTTGCCTTCGTATACGAGAGCAATCTTTTTGGTGGTGTTTTTAGATAAGGTTAAGTTGGTTGAATCAGCAACTTCAAACGTATCGGGAAGCGCGTTTGAATTTGATTTACTGATACTAATAGAATAGATATTGTGGTTTAACGCGTAGTCGTCGATTTGAACGTATAAACGATTTTGATAACTATCGTATAAATCGGTAATATCTATCGAAACGGTCGTAGTGCCGTTTTTGTTAGGTTTATAAACTGGGGTAACGTATTCAGTAGCTAAGTTTAATACTGTTACGCCTTCTTCGTTTTGCTCAGCATAACATAATAAAACTGCTTGCGTGTAGTGGTTATCAAAAATATCAAGGTCAAGATAAATCCTTTGTTTTGTCTTATTGCCCTCGGTATAATCGTAATACCTAATACGCGTATCGGTTAAAACAGGGGCTTCGTAATCGACGTAGAAAGTCATCTCGAAGGTGTTATCGATATCTTGCATATCGGGGTTGGTTGAATCGTCCGCATCGAACCAGAAACGGAATTCAAGCCTGTACTGACCGTTAGCCTCTAAGCCCCAGTCGTAAGGGGTTTTTTCTAATAATACTTGCGCAGGTGTAGAACCACCGCCTGCTGCATACGCTTTACCTACCCTATACTCACGATCGGAAACGATAAGTTCACCAGTGTTTTCGTCGTATAAGTTGTAGGTAACAAGTTCCGCATTACGGAGTAAGCCTGCGTATAACGCCTTAATACCCGTAGTTGTTACGTAGTTTGAGTAAGATTCTTCACCATAATAGTCGTTATAACCTGAAATCGCTGCGTAATCCCTATTAGTGTAAACTTGGTTTTCAGCGTATTCATCTTGGATATAAACGAAACTACCCATCGGGATAACGTATTTAGCGTTGTAATACATTGAGAACGCTTGCGTTGCCCAAACCCTTTCCTTAGGACGGTTGGTATCGTTATACTGATTATCCTGCTCGAAATCAGAAATATCGTATGCGTCGTAGTCTAACATCGGGGATTGTTCCCAATCACCAAAAAAGCCCATAAAGGGTAAGTTAAGGTCGCATTGACCGTTAGTTTTAGAAACAAGTTTTACGAAACCTTCGATATACATACCGTTTACGAAGGTTTTATTTAAATAAGCCTTGTCGTCGCCAGATAACGATAACTTAACGCTTATTTTTGCTGATTTACCTGCGGATACAGTAATTGTATGAACGTTGCCTTCGATTGAAGTGGTAACGGAGTCGTCTTCAACTTCGCTTATAGTCCAAACAGGGCTACCGTCTAAAAGATAAGCAGCTTCAGCAACGGCGTAACCGTCGATACCTAAAGTTTCGGTAAAGAATATAGAATTAAGTTCAAACGTTAAAGCTGTATCGCCAAAGTTTTTAACGTAGAAAGAAACGTCATAAACGCCGTTCTTTTCTTCATCTTCGCCAAGTTCTACTTTAGGACGGTCGTCTTCTGCACCACCCTCGCTTTCAAGCGTGTATAGATATGCATTTGTAGTGAAGATATTATCTACCGTAGCAAGACCTGCGCCTTGTTTTCTGGGAGAATAAGGAAGTTTTTCCTCATCATAAACGGTAGTTGCCGTACTCATAATAACTTGGTTAACGAGTTTTGTGAGTTCTAAATCAGATAAAGTGGGATTGTTATCCCTAATATAGCCACGTACGAGCGCTACTAAGCCTGCTAAGTTAGGCGATGCCATTGAAGTACCAGACTGCTCGTCATAGCCACCTGGAACGGTTGAAGTGATTTCACCACCATGCGCGGTTACGTCGGGTTTTAATTTTAAATCAGGCGTAGAACCCCATGAAGAATAGTCGTTCATGAAAGGACCTGCTAAGTTGGCTTTATCGATGGTAATTTGACCTACCCTGCCAACACCACCTGCAGATGATTTTAAATATTCACCAGCGTCGATAGATACTGATACTGCAGGGATAGGAATATCTAAGTCGCCTAAGTTCATCCTAACCGTACCGGCAACGTTGTTGTATACGATAACGGCGTCAGCGCCCATTGATTGGGCGAGTTCAACTTTTTCTTCAAAAGTGGTGATACCACGTTGAATAACTGCAATTACAGGGCCGTTTTCTTTGTTATTTAAAATCTTTTTAACGGATGCAGAATAGTTTACTGCTTGACCAACACCTGGGATAACTACGTAACTAAAAGTGCCGTTTTTATCATCGCCAAGCATATCTAAAGCGAAGTCGTTTTCCACAGAGTTTTCGTCGGTAGATTCGTTATAGAAAATCGCTTCAGTCTTGCCCTTAACGTTTACCGTCATATAGGGTGAAAGTTGACCGTTGATAGATGCAACCGACATAGCGCCAGTAAAGGTTGACGGAGAGCCGATTGTACCAGAATCGGGGTTGGATGCTAAGTTAGTACCAAACGCTGAACCAAAACCCGAAGAATAATCGTTACTTGCAGCACAAATAAGGCTTATACCAGTATCCCTAATATTTGAATAAACGGTGTTTAAAAGTAAACCTTCGCTATCGCCTTCTACACTGATTGACGAGAAACCTGCTGACGTACCTAAACTCATATTAATAACGTCAACGCCTAAGGTAACACAGTCTTCTAAAGCAGCGATAATATCTTCAGCAATAGCGCCACCAATGTTTTTAGAATCTAAATCATCGGTAAATACTTTACAGATAACGAGTTGGGCGTTTGGTGCTGAACCTCTAAACGAAATTACGTTACCGTCCTCATCCGTAGCGATTTTACCGTCTTTATCCGTATAAGAATCCGCTTGACCTGCTACAATACCTGCAACGTGCGTACCGTGGTTAGAGTACGATGGATATACGTCGGGGTCGTGGTCGGCATAGTCGTATGCAAAGGGTACTTTATCGCTAACGTATAAATCGTTTGCAGATAAAACTTCACCTTTATCAGCCGAACGTTGAACTGCGCGTAATTCTGCTAATACAGAATCAACGTCACCTAGCTCCATACCAAGTTCTGTAGGATCGGTTTGGAAAGCCTCGTGGGTATAATCTAAACCGGTATCAAGCACCGCAACCGTGATGCCGTTACCGTCGTATTGATCTAAATATTTTGAAGTATCGTATACGCCTGATGCGTAAACGTTGCTGGGGTTAGATTGAGCGCCGTCGGCTACTTCAACAGTTTTAGGAGCGGAATAAGTTTCCGACACAACTGCCATAGAAACGGTGTCTAAACCTTTAATTAACGATAAGTTATCAAGTTTAATTTCGATAGCTACTGCGTTTAATACGACGTTGTAACTATCAACCAACTTATAGTTAACACCCCTATTTTTAAGGTCGTTTAAGAAAGTCTTTTGTTGTTTACAAATGTCCGAAACGGCTTTTTTACCTGCGTGGGTGGTTAAATAGTCGGATACGTTTTGACCTTCGGGCGTAAGTTCCGATACAGACGGGCTATCTAAACCGATAATAACCGTCCTAACCGTGTTTTTAACGGCGTCGGAATCCACCTTTAAAACCTTATCGGAAAAGTTAGATATTTGAACTGAAGTTAAATCCATTTGACCGGTAACGTTTTCAAAAGAAACGGTATCGTATCTTGCTGAACTTTCCGCAGCGCTTGCGCCTAATAACGTGTTTTTACCATTGTTACCCATTGCTGACGGGACAAACGGCAATACCATTACCGATACAAGCATAAGGCTTAATAAACGTCTAAATTTGAGTTTCTTCATAAATACTCCTTCAAAAAAGTATAATCTATACCCTTTAATCGGGTAAGCGTGTTTTTATATAGCGCACGCACGTAGGCGCGCATTTTTTTAAGTAAATACTTATTAAATATATAAAATAACATCATTACAAAGGGCAAGATCGTTGCCCTTTGCAAGAGTTTTGTTTAATTTATATAATACACTGCTTTATTTAACCAAAGCGCGTTAAGCGTTTTCAGTAAAAGTAATGGTTACGTTTTGCGTGTTAACGTAGTTAATTACTGCAGTTTGAGTGGTAGTACCATCGCTAATTTCTATCGTGATGGTCCTATTGATACTATCCTGATTAATAATCCTATAACTCTTAGTAACGCCGTCAATCGATACAGAACCTATACCGTCAAAAAGGTATACCTTGCCGTCTTTATCGGTTGCTTTTGCAAGATAAAGCCTATCTATCTTAACGATAGAATACGTCTTACCAGATAAAGTATACTCGCCGTCGGCATCTAAAACAAAGAGATATTCTACTACGATGGCTTCGTTAGAAACTTCAACCATAAGCGGATTGCCGTTTTTATCGATTTCGTATGAGTAAACTTTTACGGTTTCGCCGTCAGCATTTACTTCGATAGCTACACCGTTTGCGTAACGGCTTTCACCTAAACCGTCGAAGAAGATATAACCACCGTCAGCGGTTTGGTATCTGCCGTAGAAAGCATCTACCGTCTTTTTGCATACAATGTTAGTGCCGTAACCGCTTAAATCAGTACCGATACCAACTTCACCACCAGTATAAGCGTGGATATAGTAAGTTTGATCTTCAAGTGTAAAGCTAATAACTTTGCCGTCGTAAGCACCAACTAAAGATTCACCTTTATAAGTGATTGCAACGTTTTTAGTAGGCTCGATTAAACCGATAGTTAAACCGTAGCCTAAGTTATCGTTGCCTGAAACGTAATATTCACCAGTAAAGGAGTTTTTAATTGTTAAAGTATCTTCTTTACCAGTTACGTTAAACTTATACACGTTAATGCCTGAAACTTTTTCAAGCGTAATAGTGCCGTTGTTTAAGGTAATGCCACTATTTGTAATCTTATAGGTATAAGTTGTATCGTCGCTTACTTTAAGCGTACCACCGCTAACAAGGTAGCCCCTACCGTCGAAGGTGTAAGTTTTACCATCATTACCGATAAACGTTAAATCGAAAAGCTCGTCCGCACCGATAACGTCATAAGTATTGCCACCAGCAGATAACTTGATGGAGTTATTTACAAAATCGTAAGTAAAGGTGTAATCTACGCTATCGTAAGTAAATGAACCGATACCAGAAGAAACGTCGATAGTATACGGTGTTTTTGTGGTTTTACCGTTAACGGTTAATTGACCTTTAACGGACATATAATCGCTTGTACCAGCTATGTTATATAAACCATAGCCGTTGAATTCAAGTTTTTCTAAACCAGTAACTTCACTTACCCAAACGCCTTTATAAACGTCTTGAAGTGCAAATACAACGTTTTCTTTAACCATACTACTGTAAGTAGAAATGATTTCACCCTTTAAGGAAGTATTATTTTGTAAGGTAAGGCTTGCATAGCAAACGCCGTTTACGTAAACCTCAACGGTTTTGCCGTTATTTATTACTTCATAAAAACCGTCTAAAATAGTAGATCCGTTTGCATAGTTAATTACCGCTTCGCCAATACCTTCTAAAGATAAACCTTTAAATGTGATTTCGATAGGCTCTAAAGCGTTGTTGTATTTCCACGTGCCAACGTAACTGTTTTTAACAAAATATTTAGCACCCTTATAGGTAAGCGATACACCGTCGAAGAAAACGTCGTCGCTACCAATCTTAAGACCTGTTTCAGTTAAAGTATAAGTAGCAGTTTCGCCGTCAACTGTAACGCCACCCTTACCGTCAAAGTTAAGGGTTTTATTTACGTCGAGTGTCGCCGTCCAAACGCCTTTATAAGCGTCGTAGTAAGAAAGCGTAAGCGCGCCGATTTTGGTTACGTAACCGTTAGCGTCTACAGTACCAGTTCTTTCACCAGAAGCGGTATTAACGTAGATTACGCCGTCTTCTACGTAATAGGTAGCGGGCGAATTATTAACCCTACCTGTACCGTCTTTATAGAAAGCGTATTCGTTAGTGTTAGCGTAATACGTGCCGTATTTAAATGTGTTATCAATTTTAACCGCTGTGAAGGCGTTTTCTATCGGGAAGTAAGTAGTATCGTAAATTTTAAGATTATCGCCGTCTTTATCAGCCCTGAAGCTAAAAAAGTAAGTCATAACTTCGGCAATGATGGTTTCGTCGGTGTATTCACCAAGTCTTGCAAAAGGCGTGTTGCGTAAGATAGCGTAATTACCATTGTAATAATAATCCGTTACGAATACACTTGCACCGTCGGCATAAGTAAACGTGCCGTCTAAACCTAACTTAATGATAAGGCTGTTGTTTTGACCTTGAACAGCGTATTCCCCTGCAACTTCGCCATAGTTTGCAAAACCTGCATAAAGGGTTACGTCGTTAGCGGGTACGTAAGAATACGGAACACGTTTGGTTAATTCAGCATCAAAGAAGTATCCGTATGAACGTACGCCATAAGTATCGGCATCGATATATTCAGGTAAAAGATAACCATCTGTCGCTTCGTCATACTGAACGTACCAAATTGACATCGGTATATACATATCTTTAACCGATCTTGTAAAACTTGTTTGACCACCAACTACCGTGCTACCACAATCGATAGTAATAGTTATGGTTTTACTTGCGGTTTCCATATTAATTACAGGATAACCGTCGTCGTTAAATACCCAGTCGGTAGTATCCCAACCGAGTGTGTTTTTAATATAAGCGTTATCTACTGAAACTTCTTTACCAACGCTGTTTAAAACGATAGGAGTTTCAGAATTAACAAAGAAGGTTGCTTCGTCAAACTTGCCGTAAACGTTGCCTGCGATATTTCTACCAGATTCAACCGTGTAAGCGCTAACGTTACCCGTAGCGAAAGAATCCGTTACTACGGTGCTGTAATCGAGATAACCAACTAAACCACCTGCGTATGCATAGGTGTAAATATCGTTTTCAGCAATACCAGTAGAGGCAATAGTAGATTGTGCAACTACGTTACCAGTAGAATACGAACTGATAACCGAAGAATAAGCCCCAACGTAACCAACTAAACCACCGGTGTGCATTGCGCCGGAAACGTCGCCGGTATTGTAACAATTTAAGATAATGGAAGAAGTAACTTCATCCGAAGCACCGATATAACCTGCTATACCACCGCAAGCGTATACGTAACCGGAGTTAGCTGAAATATCAACCGAGCTTGAAGATGCCCTTACTACTGAATAATACCTAGTTTGACCATCGGTAGTAGACGCAGATACGGAAGCGCCTAAGATACCACCCATGTAACCAAAATAGCCAACGTCTGCATCGGCAACGATAGTACCGTCAACGTTAACAGCGGTAATATCAACACCCATACCACTTGCAACTAAACCACCAACCATAAACGTAGATTGATATTTAGCAGCGTTTACTTCGATAGTGAAGTCTTTAAGGTTTACGTCGTAAATACGAGGCGCTCTCGTAGTTAAGGGTTGTACGTTACCAAACATACCAATATATGGTAGAAACATTGAAACGTACGTGCTTTGGTCAACCTTTTCGTCATCAATGTAGTAGTTAGAAATCGTGTGGCCGTTACCATTAAAATCACCTGCGAAGAACGCCGTTTGAGAAGTGTTATCGCCGATGATAAATAACTGCTCACCCTTCATATCGATATCTGCAGTAAGTTCGTAAAAAGCGCCGTAGAAAGCAGAACCTGCGTAATAATCGTTATTGATGAGTTCAGCCATATAGAAAAGGTCTACAGCCTTTTCAATTTTAAAGGGGTTTTCTTGCGTACCCATACCGCCGTCGGGACGGTCGATAAAGCCGTAATCTTGCTCTAAATCGAGTACGGAAACGGTTACGTTATTAACGGCTTCAAAACTATAAATGCCGTCTGCATCGGGTTCTAATACTTCTGTATTAGCGGTAACCGTATAACCTTCTTGGATATAATAAACTGAAATATCAAGTAAGAATTTAACCGTACTACCAGGCTCTACGTTTAAGGTAGAAAGCTCTTCCTTAGTAACGGGATCTAAATACTTGATACGAAAAGTGCCTTTGTCAAATACAACGCTCTTAGTAGTGGGTTTATAAACGCCTTCAACAGTAATGTTAGTGTTAGCGTTTAATACTACCGAATATTTACCGTCGTTACCCTTAGTTAACACGTTACCGTTAGATTTTACGATAGGCGTGCCTTCAAAACCGTTGTCAACTGAAACGCTAAACTTAACCTCGTATCCCTTGGACACGTAAGCGCCGGAAGGAATATCGTTATCGATATCGTAAGTAATACCGCTTGCAGGCGTAAATACAATGCTTGCTACGGGTACAGGCGTAATACCTTCTACCGAAATAAGAGTATCGGCTTGCATAGTAATAGTATACTTGCCGTCCCCACCCTTATTTAAAACGGTGCCGTTAGCCTTTACCACAATAGGAGCAGTGGTTTTATAATCCTCAGCCACTTCTACTTTGAATTTTACTTCATAGCCTTCGGAAACACTTGCACCAGACATAATGCCTTCGTCAACGACGTATTCAACACCGTCATAGGCAGTAAAGGTAAGTTTATACATAGTCTTGTTACAGCCAACTACAAACATTGCTGAAACTAAAACCACAAGTGATAAAATTGCCGTTAAAAACTTCTTCATTGTCAACTCCGTACGATTAAAATATAGCCTTGCGCGCTATGATAAACGCGCGCTTACTTTTATAAGTAAAAGTTTACTATAAAAAATCAAACATTTATTTATTATAAATTATCTTGGAAATTATATCATAGACGTAAAATTTAATCAAGTTTTTAGCCCACCAAAAAAGCACTTTTTTATTTAAAAACAAGTAAATTTTTTTATTTTTTGACTGTACTTGTCAGTTAATTTTGACTTAAAAAAGCGAAAATTGTCTGATTTTTTCTAATAATTCAAGTATTTTTTTAGGATTAAAATTATTTAAAACAAAAAAAGGAACGCTTAAATTTAGCGTCCCTATAAAAACTAATGTTTTTTATTAGTCTAAATTTTTTATTAACCGTTTTTTTAGCGCCTTGTTATAAAAATAAACCGCTGTTATATATGCTCCTAAAAGCGCTACCCAAACAAGTAAAATTATCGGTGCTAAACCGGTAAAAATATCGGCGATCATAGCGACCATTACCCCGCTAGAAAAAGTCCATTGTTTGCCATAGAAAAATATTTGATGGAATATCGTAAAAGCAGTATCAAAATCAATAACGGCAAATAGCGCGATTAAAAGCAATAAGCCAAGTATTACGGCAAGCGTATAAAACGGCGTCTTTTTGGCGTATTTTAGATAAATAGATCTAAATTTGAGGTTAAAAACTACGCCAACAACAATAAATAAAACGCCCACACCAACTAAAACCATACCCCCGCCGAAAACCTTTTTAACGTCACGCATATGCTCGTACTCGTCTGGACGGAAAACCTCTAAATAATTGCCGTCGACTACAATATTTAAATCGTCTTCAAAGTACAAACAGTACTCCATAGTGTGGTCCATTAGCGATAAAAGCTCGTCAAGCGTTAAATTAGCAACGTAAGTTTTTGCCTCACCCGATAGATAATACGATTGCTGGTGAACTTTATTTAAGGTATCGTTTTTATTAAACTGGTGGTTATAAAACGCACGGCTAGTTGCGGGTACGATTATAGCAATAAACCCACACAATAAAAACACACCGATAGTTGTTAATACACCGATTAATCTTGAAATTACTCTTTGAGATTTTTCACTTAAAACTTTCATAACACGATTATTATAACACTAAATGCAAAAAAATCCAACCGTTTAAACGATTAATAATTGTTGTGGTGAAAATTTAGTTTTATGTCAATTTGTTAGATTTTACTCTACAACTTTATCCGGATATGCTTTGATATAAAGTAAATAAACCATGGTTTCGTAATACGACCCTAAATACCCGATAAACTCGCTTTGGTTGCAAAATTCCTCATAAGCGGCAATCTTATCCGTTTTAGCATAATAATAATCCATTATTAAATCCATTACCTCTTTATAATACCCTTTTAAGGTAAGTTCTCTTTCCGTTAAACCATTTACGACAATGCTCATATACTCTAACATGTTTTCGTTTTCAGCTTGAGCAACGGCGTTATTCATCCTTGTTTCTTTTTCGTTAAGAGAGTTGTTATAACGAAGTAACTCGTTATTATACACTTTTTGTTTTTCAGCAAGTTCCTGCTTTTCTGCTAAAATCTCGTTTTCCTGCTGAAGCGCAAATGCCCCGTCGCTATCTTCTATTTTTAAAAGCGTTTCACTAATTTCATCATCAATATACTTAATGGCGTTGTTATAAGCCGTTAGGTTTTCGCTAAGTTTATTATCTAAAACAGTTTTTAAATCGTTTACCGACCCCGTTAGCCCACTTGCAAAGTCTAAACCCCTGTTTGCACCAGATGACCCAAACTTAATTATAGCGTCGTAGTACGCATCGTAAGCGTCCTGATCGTCGTCGCGTTTTATTTTTGCATACTTAGATTTTTCGTTATTTAATTTTATCAACCTATCTCGCAAAGCCATTTTATAGTCGTTACGTTCTTTTAACTGTTTTACGTATAAATTTTGACGGGCTTTTTCTAAAAGTTCTTCGTCGGTTAAAACCTCTACGTTGACGCGAGTTAAAGTTATTTTATTAAGTTCCATAGGATTATACTCATCCTTACGATACTTGTAATAACCGTCTATTTGTTGTAAAACCGTAAGTAAATCCACTAAATTAGTGGGTTTTTCATATTCTAAACTCATTATTATCACTCCTTATATAGTATAGTTACGTTTTTAATTAATTGACCATCTAAATCGGTGATGATTTCTACTTGAATCCACTTTGCGCGTTTATAAATGGGCAACTCTGATATACCGTCGTTAGTAGTAAAAACCCTGCAAGATTTATCAGTAATAACCCTGACCGTAGCACCCTTTAGCGCGTTTACGTTTACACCTAAAAAGGTTTTGTATTCAGGTGAATCTGAATAAAACTTTTTTGAAACCCATCTACCTACCCCATTTTTAGATAGTTTAATATCGCCTATTGCCGTATTATCTAACTTAATTAAAACGTTACTAACAATGTAGTAACCTGTAATATCAACGTAAAAATGCTCCTTACCATCGGTTACAAAAAGCGTATCTTCACCTTTAATTTTAAAAGCGCAATAATTACCGATTTGGATTGAATTTTCGACCCCGTTGGGGGTTATATTGATAATATTTACATCGGCTTTAGCGATATTAGTCTTTTTAATTATAAATAAATTATCGTTATGGATTAACATAAGTTTACCATCGGCAATACCAAAGTTACCCGTTTTAATATAATTAAATCTATAATCTATCGTATTAAGCTTAAAAGCAGTACCATCGTTTTCTAAATAAAAGACGTTTTTATCGGTTAAGACGTACACCCCGTTTTCAGCCTTAG
>JAGANI010000066.1 GCA_017624285.1 Clostridia bacterium | reverse complement strand
CTACTTACGTGCCTAAATACTTAAATACCGCAAGCCCCAAAGCGGATAACCGCGCTATTTGGACGTGGGGACACGTTATATACGATTATAAAAACTTTTTTATAAATATGGCAAAATTGCGCCTTAATGAAATCGTCATCTGGAACGACTTTGTGCCTAAAAATGCCGTTGATATCGTAAATTTTGCACACTCTTACGGTATAAAGGTAATTTGGGGTTACAGTTGGGGTTGGGTAGATAATATGAAGGATGCCGATCCTATCGATTTAAACGATCCCAAATGTTTAGAAAAGTTTAAGAAGGAAATTTTACTTAAATACGAGACGGAATATTTACCAACAGGTGGGGACGGGGTCTATTTTCAATCGTTTACAGAAACTTCTTCCGATAGTAAAGACGGCAAAATTATCGCACAAGCCGTTACCGAGTGGGTTAACGCTATTGCTAGCGACGTTTTAGCAAAATATCCTACGTTAAAATTACAATTTGGTTTACATGCGGATTCCGTTAAAAACCGTTTAGAGTATATTAAAAACGTCGATAAGCGTATAGAAATTATTTGGGAAAACTGTGGGGCTTTTCCACAAAGTTACGATTCCGACGACGTTTTAGAGTTCGACGATACCGTTAATTTTACAAAGCAAATTTCCGTTTTACGTGGTCAGGACGAAAAATTCGGCTACGTTGTAAAAAGCATGTGCTTACTTGACTGGGAGTTATTTAAACATCAGCAAGGCAGTTATATTATGGGTGAAGCCGATAAAGATTTTATCAAAAATTACTCTCGTTTGCGTGACCAAACTTGGCGTATTATTCAGTCCTACTGGTTAAAAAACTACGCATACGTATACCGTTATTTAGATGAAACTACTTCTTTTAAGAAGGGTAAAATCAACGTGCAAGCGTTAGTAGAGGACGGCGTATTTGAGTATCGCGTTCCATTTGCACCTGTCCTTTACTCGGTATGTTTATGGGATGACGTAAAAACGGCAGAAGATGCTTTTTTAGATTCAGTTACATATAGATGCGTTGTCTTTTCTTGATAAAATTTAAAAGTATTTTCGTTTTCGCATTGACTTGTGTTTTTTATACTGATATAATTTAGACAAATAAATTTTATTTAGTGAGGTTTATTATGGATACAAAGGTTACTTTAACAGCACACAGGGGATATCGTCAAAAATTTCCCGAAAACACTATGATTGCTTTTAAGGAAGCGTTAAAACTAGATATCGATGCTATCGAAATTGACGTTCACATGACTAACGATTACCACGTGGTAATTTGTCACGATGCAACTCTGCAACGTACTACCGATAAAGAAGGGCATATTTTTGATAGAAGTTTAGCCCAAGTTAAAGAAGCTGATGCAGGTATCAAGTTTGGCGAGCAGTTTAAAGGCGAGCGCGTACCAGAACTTACTGAATTACTTGAACTTTTAAAAGATCGTCCCGACGTTAAACTTTTATTAGAACTTAAAGATTATCCTGAAGAAATCGGTGATTTTGCTTACGTTTCTTGTAATAAAACTTTACAACTTTGTAAAGAATACGGTGTTTGGGGTCCAGATAGGCTTACCGTAATTACCTTTTCAGCATGTCTTATGCATTGGATAAGAAATAAGTTTACCGATCACGTCGTTTTACACGGCTTTTTCCCAAAATCTTGCATGAAGGGTACTGATATCGTAGACCCGTATCCCTATATGGACGAAGTTTGTTTATTTGCTAGGTCAGGCATGGATAAAAGCGTTGATTGTCGCAGATGGTGGGCTAACAATGATGGCAAAACTGCATCGCCGGTTGTTGAAAAAATACATTTTGACGACTTTAAAATTATGGATATTAAGCCTTGCGTATATTTTGCTTGGAACGTTAACGAAGAAGACTATAAAAAAGCCTTTGAAAACGGCGCTTTAGGTTTTACCTGTGATGACCCTTACACCTGTGGTATTATTTTAGATAAAATCGGTGCGAGAAAACTTAAAAAAGTATAAAATACCTAATTTTAATAAAAGACACTTTCGGGTGTCTTTTTTTATTGTATAAAAAAGTTAGTTAATTTATTTCATCATATTTAGCGTAAAAATCCTTTTTTGTGTTAAAATATTGAAAAATTCCTTAAAAAAAGAAAAATTTTTTCATTTTTTTGCAAAAATGATAAATCTAAAAATTTTTTTTGTAAAAATAAATAGAAATACCTATTGACTTAATTAAAAAACTACTGTATAATATCTAATAGAATTATTTTATTAAGAAGGGTATTGCGCCCTTTTTGGTATAAGGAGATTTTTATGGGCTTTTTTGAAACTTGGGTTTCTGCAAGTAGTTCGCAATTTGCTTTAATGGGCGCCATTTTTGCAGTGGCAAGCCTTGTTGAAGTTATTTTTGCGAACACTCCTAATTGCAAAAAGACTCTTAACTTAAGGGTAGGTATTGCAATTTTGGCTTTACTTGCGTTTGCTGTTTTAGGCTTAGGTTTTTGCGTAAAATCAGTTCCTGGCCAAAACACCGTTCTCGCATTTATCACGATGATACTTGCAACAGCTTACGTATGTTATTCTTTTGCAATTGCGCTTAAAAAAATAGTTAAGGCAGAGTGTGAAACGAAGTACGCAGGTGGTTATCAAGTATTTTTAGTCACTGGTGCTATAACTGCTATTTCTTATATGGTTTTCGTTGCTTTAAGGCAATCAGACCTCCTTATTTATGCTGAAGATTTAGCAAATGGTGTTTATAGTCATATTACGCACGTTCCGAACGTTGCTAGTAACAATATCTTTTTAGGTATTTTACTTATCGGTGCTATTATTGCTACCATCGGTACGCTTTTTGTTTTCTTTATTAAACTTTTTAAAGAAGATAAGTATAAAGGCTTCCTTCTTTTATCGTTATTCATAATCTTCTTCGTAATGGCTGTTCCTGTTTACAAAGCTGTTATTTACAATCCTGGTAAAGCTATTATTGAAGACGCTAATGGCAACTATATCTTCCCGGATATCGTATCCGTTTCTATGTTCTCGATAATGTTTGGTACGGCAGAAGGCGTTTCATTAAATCCCGTTCTTATAAGCGTGCCTGTAATCATCTTAATTGCTATTTTAGCAAACTATGTTTGCACGGCTACTGGTAAGGGTAAGGCTGTTATTAATTACGTTACGCTTGCTTTAGTTACTATCGCTTCTATTATCGTTATCGTTTCGTTATCGCTTAAAACTTCGGTTGCAGTTTCGTCAGGGGCATATATGACGGGTTTCGTTTCATCTCCCGTTGTAGAGCTTAGTATGGGCGACGCTATTCACGAAAAGGTAGCTATCGTTTTACAATATGCTGATAAGTATTACTATCATGCATCCGACGCTATGAAGTTATATCTTGTAGCTCCCTTCTTTGGTATTGATACTTTTGCAGTAGTGCTTTCAGTATGCGCCATTATCGTATGTCTTACTTACGTTATTATTGCAGTTATTAAAAAATGCATGGTTGCAAGGGCTGAATATCTTGCTGTTAATCCCAAACCTATCGTTAGACGTGAAAGGATTGATGAAGAAAACCATCCATTCTTTAATTTCCTTAGCAAATATGGCTATTTATTTGGTTTAGGTATTGCAGTTATCGGTTTCGTACTTTTATTTGTTGTATTTAATGGTAACATTGTTGTAGGCGAAGGCGTTAATGCAAAATTTGATTTCATCAAAGTTATGTTAGGTTGGGCAACAACTGGTGCTTACGGCGTAATCCTTAGACCTAACCATATTGCTTTAGTTGCAGTTATTTTAGCAGCAATAGGTGTTATTTTAGGCGTACTTGGTCAATTTATTAAAACTAAAAAGCCCTTCTTACCGGTTCTTTCCGTATTATCTTTAATTGCAGCAGGTATTTTAATGATCTTAGTTGCAACCGGCTTAAACGGTTACACGCAAGAGCTTTATGTGCTTACAGCAAGTAAGAGTATTTTATGGATCTCGGGTATCTTGTTTATTTTAGCAGGTTTATTAAATGCCCATAAGTATAGCTATAAAGGCTTAAAGTTTATCACTTGGTTCTTGTTTAATAATATCGGTGTAGTAGTAATTATCTTATGTATCATAGGTTTAGCACTCTACTGGACTGGGAGGATTACTTAAAATTTTCATAAAAAATTTGGCGGTTCTTATAAAGGACCGCCTTTTTTTATTTGATTTTATCTTTATATTATAGTATAATATTTTCGGTTATTAAGGTTAGGAGAATTAGAGTATGAAGTTACCCGAAGACCCGTTTATTTTAGTTAGTTACGTTAATTTAAAATTACGTGACGATTATGAAACACTTGACGATTTGGTTGAAGATTTAGAAATTTGTAAAGAAGATTTAATTTCTAAACTAAACAAAGCAGGCTTTATTTATATAGAAGATATCAAGCAATTTAGATAATTTAAGCCGGGTAGTCTATATAGGTTTACCGATAAGTAATTTTTTTATCATAATTGATTTTTTTTAAGTGTAAACGTTTGACATTTGGTATTTATTTTAGTATGATATATAGGCTAAATAAACAGAGGCTTAGTTTTTACGGGCGTAAAAAACTAGTGGCGGATTCTTAAACCTACCAAAAAGGTGCGTTGTGTGTGCTTTTGCGGGTGTAGTTCAATGGTAGAATTCCAGCCTTCCAAGCTGGCCGTGTGGGTTCGATTCCCATCACCCGCTCCAAAACCCTGTTTTTAGAAGGATACGCACCTGTAGCTCAGTTGGATAGAGCAACGGCCTTCTAAGCCGTGTGTCGGGGGTTCGACT